>NZ_JBFUIB010000456.1:0-2935 GCF_056402095.1 Peribacillus sp. P4_C12 | reverse complement strand
GCCTAGAGTCTCAATGATGTTGATGTAAGTTAAGCTACACGTCACGATTTTTTCCTAATTAGTATTTACATCAGCAAATGAAATTTAATTCACTTGAATTGCTATTAATTTTTAGTCTTCTCTCTGGGGGTATCGGCATTGATGGAAAGAAAAGTATGTACTTATTGTAAGTTTGAAAAACCCGTCTCAGAATTTAATAAGAAGGGATTTTATAATGAGAGACAACTATTTAGCTCAAAATGTAAGGAATGCTCAAATAAAAGGGAAAGGGAGTTAGCTGAGCAAAATGAATTTACAGAGACAGAAGAAGGTATTTGGGTTAATGGAAAACTAATTATAGATAGAGAATGTACTAGGTGCAATCAAATAAAAAACATATTTGATTTCAAAAGAGACAAACGTAGAGAGGCGGGACGAAGTTCGTGGTGCAAGGATTGCCACAAAGGACAAGGAAAGGAATACAGAGAAAAAGTTCCCTATACAGAGAGAAGGAACTTAGACAAGGAGAACGCAAAGAAGAAGCGGTGGAGAGAGAAGTATCCAGCAAAATTGGCAGCACAAGCTAGGAGAAGTTATTATAAAGACGTTGATAGAACTAGACGATTAAAGAGAGAAGGCTATCAAAAAAATAAGGTGCGCTACACCTTAGCAAATCTAAAACGTAGGGCTTTTAAACTTGGACTTCCAAAGGACTTTACAAAAAAGCAGGAAAGTGAAGTATTAGAATACTTCGGCAATGCCTGTGCTTTGACAGGGCGTATTGACGATATTTCTTTTGACCACTTTATCCCATTATCTTGGGGATACGGTGGGACAATTCTTGAGAACATGTTACCATTAAATCGCTCACTTAATATTAATAAATCAGATAAGAATCCCTTTGAATGGATAAAGGAAGTAGAAGTAGCAGAGCAGATAGACATTAATTTGTTTTATAGAACAGTAGAATATTTTGCTATATTAAATGATAAAAGTGTTAAAGAATTTGAGGAATACGTTTACAAATGTGAGAAAAATAAGAGGATTATAGTTGATGGTGAAAGTTACAGAATGGAATATTTTGTTGGAAGAGCCTGCAACATCAATGAAAGACCAAAGAAGGTATGTTCAAAGTGTAGGGAAGAGAAGGACTTACTAGATTTTCATGTTCAAAAAAGTGGCAGGTTTGGACGAAACTCTAGGTGTAAACCTTGTGCTATTTCAGATGCGGTAATTAGTAATAAAAAAGTAAGGGAACGTAAAAGGAATAGCGTTTAATTCCTTCCTTCTGATAATTACTTTATCATTTTAAATAAAGACTTATCAAGAGAAGTGGATACTAATTGAAGAGTGCAAGGTGGAAGGAAAGAAGAATTTCATCATAGGTTTTTCGACGGCATATGCTCATGTAATTAATATTGATATGGAGTTTGGCTAAAAAAATTCTTTAATAATTATACCCTGTAAAAAATTAGTTGGAGGGTAGATAATTGAAATTAGAAGACAAAATAAATAATGCAAAAAAGAATAAATGGATTGTACTTGCTTTACTTATAATAGCAGTTATAGCCGGTATTAGTGGACTAATAACAGATTCAAAGGAAATAAAGAATTTAATATCAGAAAGCTTTCTTAAGGAGAGAACCTTATATAAAAAAATTGAAAAGTTAAATACRGGTGTACAAGCATCTTATTTTAACAAATTACTTGGTGAACCAGTAATGATTGAGCCTTGGCGTAATGAAATGTTTCCAAATTACAAAGAATATGTATACGTTAATGATAACTTTTTTGTTAATTCAATAGCTGACGATTCAAATGCAGTATTATACTATGCTGTTACAACAAGGAAACAAAATTTCAATCCTGAATTGCCATTTGTATTTGGGGAAAATTTGAAACTGGGAGAGGCAAAAATTAGTGAATTTAATCCAGCACTAGCAAACGTTTTTTTAGATTTCGATTCAAGGCATCTTTATTATCATGAGTTTTACTATTATGGAGGTGTCGGTAATTATAAATATTATTTGATTGGTTACTCACCTTCAGGCTCTAATGTAAAGTTAAGTGAAAGTAAGTATAGTATTCCTGAAATAGCATTGGAAGAAGATGAAGACGTAAAACATAGAAAAGTAGGGATTTTCAGAAAAAGTTTAGTTCCAAATATATATGGGATTATCTCTGAAAAGGCTGATTCTAAGTTTAGAGAGATAATAAGTGAGGAGCATGAAGTTGGTGTTGATGTTAACGATGCAATTAATATTAAATAGTTAACAAAATCGATGTTTTTAAATTTAATTTTTGGTAGCAGTATATAATGCTAAGAAGGTCTAGATTTTTCTCGGCTTTTTATTATTTTATTAATATTACAAAGGTGTTTTGGCACATGTATTGTCAATTTTAAAAACAATCTTAACTACTCCCTCTGCCTTTGTAATCCGTGTTTATTTGTGTCTGTTGTTGCCCCTTAATCCCTTCATAAAAAGTTTTTGAATAGGTGTGGGGGGATTTCCACGTTTTTATGCCCCCTTTTTTGGGGATAGACGTATAATTGGTTCACTCRTACACCAAAGATTTTTGATTCACTCGATGAACTTTATTTAAGTAGTGGGGATGCAAAAAGGGGTATTGCATTTTCTGAAACATCAGTTCTGTATACAATTTGTTCTACCAATTTATATAATCTCCTTTACTTATGCTAATCTATAATTTAAATAAAGACATTCCTGCAGGAAAGCCAATTAAGCTTAATTTTAAAGAATAACAACCTGATTTTTATGGTAGAGTTCCGCTTTTATGTTAAAAAATTCACGTCCTGTTCCTTTTCCTTTGCTAATTCCGCGAGTACACAACGCACATAGTGCAATACGTTGACCTTTCTGAAATCCTAGTTTCATTAATTCTTTGTCGTTAAGTAAGACAGATACAGATGGGATATACTTGATGCCTTCAGAAT
>NZ_JBFUIB010000455.1:0-2941 GCF_056402095.1 Peribacillus sp. P4_C12 | reverse complement strand
CATTTTCATGATCTTGCAGGGAGGGCAATCCGGTTGGGTATAAAGGGTAACGTCTTTCATTTCATTCCTCCAGGTATGCTTAAAGTGAGTACTTTCTCATTATAGAGAATACCCTTCCATTTGAATAGAGATATACATTATATGTCTACCTATTTATTCTTTTCGCGTTTTTCCAAGTAGTCAATCAAACCCATAGAACAGACCTTAAGGTCCAGGCGAATTATTTCAAAAACGGAATGATCCTTTGTGATGCCCTTTTCTCCTAAATGAGTAGCGACTATATTGAAAATATTTTTGCTAGTTGCGGCGACCTGCTCCTTAAAGCTTGTGTATTCTTTGAAGGCTGTTTCTGCTGTCTCAACAAAAATAGGCAACCAGTAATGAAGTTGCTTATAAACTTCGTTTGGATTTTCCGATACGCCGTAATGGCCAAAATATATCCGTTCAACTCCAATACTCGCATACAGGTCTGCTGCAGCAAGCATCGCTTCAGGATTAAATTGATTTGGTGATGTGGAGGGTAGATAAAATTCAATGCCATCTTCATTTAGCTCACGATAGTAAATACCTACCGTGTCACCGGAAAACATACCTTTTGAAACAGAATCGAATATGCTGAAGTGGTGATTGGCATGCCCTGGCGTGTCATAAAAGGTCAATGTAGACGAGTCGCTCGTTTGAAGAGATTCCCTATCTTGTTTAATAATCATTTTATCGTGCGGTATAGGCAAAATCGGGTCAAAAAGCTTGTTGAATTCTTCACCATAGACTGCTTTAGCTCCAGCAATTAATCTTGTCGGGTCTTCTAGATGTCGTGCTCCTTTTGGATGAACAATTACTTTGGCATTCGGACAATGCTGTAAAAAAAGTCCAGCTCCCCCTGCATGGTCCAAGTGAATATGGGTAAGAATGATATATGTAATATCCTCGGGGGCGATTCCCAGGTCATCAAGTCCTTTTAATAAATGGGGGATAGATGGGCTGGCGGACGTTTCAACTAAAGTTATGTCCTTATCGGCAATTACATATGTACCTGTCCGATTCTTTCTATTCAAATCAAAACCATCGATTAAATATATCCGATAACCAAGTTCACTAAAGTTTTGCAATAGAATCTACCTCCAGGAAATTTTTTATGTACAAAATCCAATCCTTATTTTATTCTGTTAATAGTGTCATGTAAAGAATGAAGTTTTAAATTATTCTGAATTTATTTCAGCGTGGCTACTGGATAGAAAAGTATGGTATAGTGAAACCTATCGAAAAGGTTTTATTCAGAAAGGAGAGTGAGTATGTCTCAATTACAGGGCATTCTTACCAGATTAAAAAGTCTTCAAGAGCAAGCAAAGGAATCTGAATCTGCTCAGCGTTTTTTTGAAATAGATGGCGTGAAAAAATGCCAGGTTACATATTTCAGCAAAACAGAAATGTTCGAGCTTGAAGTATACAGTGATAAAGGGAAATCATCAAAATATCAGTTCGATAATATTGATATGATTACCATTGAAATCTTTGATCTTCTTCAATCTTAAAAAGATTACGAAAAAAGCCGCATTCCTTTTGGGAATACGGCTTTTTATTATTGAAAAATCAACTCACTTTTTACTTCGTGTATGAAGAAGGGATTTTTACGACACCTTAATAATTGGAGGGATGTAAATGAAAAATCCTATGGTAATATGCCCTGCTTGCGGTGAGGAAAGGGAAATGGCAGATGTATTGACGGCACAGTCCAACCAAAATGTAATATATCAATGCCCGGAATGCGGGTTTAAACAGGTTAACATTAAAACTAGTAAAGGCTAAGTATTTCTTTAGAGAATCCTCAGTTTGGGATTTTATAGGTATTGGAATGAGTCTTTTCTGCTTACATATGTTAAACTAGAAAAAGAGCTGTATATAAAAACATATGGTAAGGGRTTTTAACATGATCGGTACTCATGATGGGGATTTATTGGAATCCAGCGTGAAAGACTTAATGATTTCTTCTGAACGCGTGGCCCACGTGCAGGTAACCAATAATTTAGAACATGCACTATTAGTATTAACAAAGAGCGGTTATACGGCCATTCCTGTGTTAGATCCGATGTATAAACTGCATGGCTTAATTAGCACACCAGTCATTCTTGACTCGATTTTGGGACTGGAACGAATTGAATTTGATAATCTAGAGAATAAAAAAGTTTCCGAAATTATGAATATAGACATACCTCGCCTGCATATCGAAGATACCTTGACTAAAGGTGTAGAATTGTTAATTGACCATCCGTTTGTCTGTGTAGAGAATGATGAACACCTTTTTGAAGGAATCCTAACGAGAAGAGCTATCTTGAAAAAAGTATTTAAACAAAATACATTACCTGAATAAATATGTCAACGCTAAACAGTACAGTTTACCTAAAACTCGCCAATTGGCGAGTTTTCTTGTTTTTTACATATTCTATATAGAGGGCGGTAAACCCTAGAAAGAGCTATTACATATTTAGGAAAGGATGCGGAAATTGGTACAAGCAGTAAATACTTCAGTACAGAATAAAAAATTGAAACGTCCATTCATCCTAGCTGCCATCATGATGGCTATGTTTATGAATGCAATTGAAGGAACTATCGTTTCGACGGCAATGCCGGCTATTGTCAGTGATTTGGGTGGTTTTTCTCTATATAGCTGGGTGTTTTCTGGATATTTGCTAATGAACGCCGTGACAGTCTTAATTTATGGAAAGCTATCCGATATTCTTGGAAGAAAACCTGTTTTATTATTTGGAATTATTGTCTTCTTAATTGGTTCCATTCTCTGCGGTTTCTCCAATTCGATGACGGAGCTCATTATTTATCGCTTTGTACAGGGTTTTGGGGCAGGGGCAGTAGCACCTGTTTCTTCAACAATTGTGGGGGATATTTATAAAAATGAAGAGAGGGCCCGTGTTCAAGGGTATTTATC
>NZ_JBFUIB010000454.1:0-2952 GCF_056402095.1 Peribacillus sp. P4_C12 | reverse complement strand
GGCAATTCCTTCTAAACTAGTTGTATGAACCCCTGCCACAACGGAAATGAACAGCATTTCTTCGTGAATGTATTCTTTTATTGATTGCATCGTTTCTAAAATATCTTTCGGCTTCACTGCTAGTACCACTAGATCTGCATCTTGTAGTAATTGCTGTAGTGACCTTGTTGCTGTCACACCGTATTCCTTCTTTAAATAATCAAACCGTTCATCATTTGATTTATTCGTAACAAAAATATTTGCCGAGTCAATGACCTGTTGAGTGACCAATCCCGAAATGATTGCTTCCGCCATCGATCCAGCTCCGATAAATGCGATTTTTTTCATACTTCTCGCTCCTTCTGTACATTCTATTTATGGTCCACTTTTTAAAAAAATAAAAAGACCCCTCATCCGATAAAGGACGAAAGGTCTAGCTTCCGTGGTACCACCTTTGTTCAACTTTCCATAAAAAATAAATAGAAAAGCTGCACTTGAATCCTCTAACGCGGGATTTACGTCAGGTTTTCCTGAAGGCTCATAAGGTAGGTTCAATAATGAGAGGGCGATGAAGCCTTTCAGCACTTTCCGAGCTTCACTCTCTTTACGCCATCAATAAATTTACTTGGCCTTAATCACAGCCATTCCGTCTTTAATTACTTGTGATTATGAAGGATGCATCAGTACTCTGTCAATGATAATATATGTTTTAGCTTCAAAAAAAATACGTGAATTATGTGAAAATAATGACAATATTTAATAATACATGTAAAATGGTAATTAAACATTCATTTTCTTGATAAATGGACAGGTTAATAGGTATTKCGTATAAAAAGATTTATATAAATATAATATTTTAAGGTGGAAATGATTATGGTGAATTGGAATGGAGATATTGCTAAACTTGCTTTGCCAACGCCGTTTGCAGTTGGCGATGTAAATGTTTATGTAGTTAAAGGGGATGCTTTAACTTTAATTGATACTGGCGTTAAAACAAACCAATCAAAAGAAGTTTTGACTTACGGGCTTGGAGAATTGGGGCTAAAACTGTCTGATATCGAACAAATCATCTTGACCCATCATCATCCGGACCATGCCGGTGCACTCGATTTCTTTGATAAGGAAGTTCCTGTTTACGGACATAAAAATAATCAGCGGTGGCTGACTATTAGTGATGAGTTCCTTGAAACCCATAATCGTTTTTTTCTGGACTATGCTACGAAGTTTGGAGTAGCTGAAGAGTTGAAAAATAATTTGATTCATTACCGCGACGAAATCAAATTCCTTAGTGAAAGAAAGTTACAGGGGTTTTTAGCTGAGGGAGATGAACTTCCTGGACTTCCAGGATGGCGAGCGATCGAGACTCTTGGACATGCTCAAAGTCATTTATCCTTTTACCGTGAAAGTGATGGCTTGATGATTGCGGGTGACCACTTACTTGCGAAAATTTCACCTAATCCGTTAATGGAACCGCCTTTACTTCCGGGCGGTGACCGTCCACGTCCGTTACTGCAATACAACGCTTCGCTTCAGAAATTCTTAGGAATATCTATATCCACTGTATACTCTGGGCATGGATCTGAAGTGGATGGAGACGCGGTTGCTGATTTGATTCAATATAGATTTGAGCGGCAGCATAATCGGGCCATGCAGGTGAAAAGTATGCTTCAAGATAAACCTTTATCAGCATTTGAAGTATGTCAGCAGCTTTTCCCGAAAGTATATCTTCAGGAAGTCGGCCTAACACTATCGGAAACGATCGGTCAGCTAGACTATTTAGAAGATTTGGGTGAAATCGAAACAGAAACTCAATCAGGGGTAATTCTGTATTCAATCGCTTAAAGGTTCTCGAGGAGGATAATTTTTTGAATAAGTTGCAAGGGAAAGTTATTGTAATTACCGGGGCTTCCGGAGGGATTGGCAAGGAAGTGGCGATTCAAGCAGCAAAGCAGGGAGGGCGCCTTGTTCTCTTGGCTAGAAGCCTGGATAAATTACATCAGCTAAGGGATGAACTAACTAATCAATATGGTGTTGATGCATATGCATATAAACTTGATGTGGCAGACACGGACCAGGTGGAAATGGTATTTGGCGATATCCATGCTCAAATCGGTGAGGTGGATGTATTGGTTAACAATGCTGGTTTCGGCACGTTTAAAGAAGCCCTGGATACAGAATTAGATGAGACAAAAGCGATGTTTGCTGTCAATGTGATTGGATTGATGGCCTGCACAAAGCTAGTACTCCCTTATATGAAGCAGCGAAAATCGGGGCACATCATTAATATTGCCTCACAGGCCGGTAAAATTGCCACTCCCAAATCTACATTGTATTCTTCGACCAAGTTTGCGGTGCTTGGCTATTCAAACGCGCTTCGACTTGAACTAATGGAAGATCATGTTTTTGTGACCACCGTCAATCCTGGGCCAATAGAAACGAATTTCTTTAGCATTGCGGATGAATCTGGGACATATGTGAAAAATATCGAAAAATTTATGCTTAAGCCGGGGGATGTCGCAGCCAAAATCGTGGCGGCTATGCTGACTAATAAGAGGGAAATCAACCTCCCTGGCTGGATGGATTTAGCTGGGAAATGGTATAACATGTTTCCAAGAATCACCGAGACTTTTGGGAAAAAAGCATTTTTTAAAAAATAGGCTAAACTGTTGATATCGGGACAAAACGAACGGTGGTCTATAATTAAAAGGGGACTGTCAAATGACATTTCTCTTTTTTGTATGAAGGAAAGACTAGAAAAATGGAGGAGCTGGGACATAAGTCCCTTTTACAAGAGGTTCAGTTTATTTTCAGATAAATTAGTAACTCTTTTACTGGAAAATTCGTCTATTTTATAGGAGGGATTTTCATGAAGATGATGTTAAACCTTTTTGTATATACACTAGTGGCTTTTATTCTGGGAAGCTGTCAATCCTCTTCAGAAAAGAACACGCAGGAGGCCATTGATAAGGGGGA
>NZ_JBFUIB010000453.1:0-2978 GCF_056402095.1 Peribacillus sp. P4_C12 | reverse complement strand
TCTTTATCCTACCCTTTTAACCTGAAATGAAATTAAATTTGCCCCTAAAACCTAGCCTTCTCTCTATTTTGAAAGAACATACTCACAGAACCGAAGATAAGATAGTCCATGAGTATGAACAGTAAAAAAGTTTTCCTTTGAGAACAAAACACTTACTTTGATTGACCCTTTAATCCTTCTCCTAACCCTTTTAACAAATCAAGAGAAAACCTCATAACACGATTAACATCAGGATCTCTCATTAATTTTACTAAATCGAAAACACTAACTTTTTTGTTTAACTGAAATCCTTCTTCTGCTTTTTGAAGACCTTTTGACAGTCCTCCCACCAGTTTTTTCGTCATTTCAGGATTAAGTTCAGTCAGCACTCCGGCCGCTTCCATTGCATTGTTAACAGCATTTGTTACAGGCGGACGCAGCAATTGTCCCACTGCAATTTTTGCCACTTTCTCTTTTGCTTCAACGAGATTATTGATAGCTCCAAGAATTCCACTTTCGTGAAGTTCTTGGAGAAGTTTAATTGTTTCTTTAATCCCATCGGCATTTTCGGATAAATCTTGTAAAACCTTTTCAAGCGTTTGATCTTGTTTTTCTTTTTCGGTAAAGATTGGTTCATCTATCTTTGTAATTGGTTTTGCCATTATTTTATACCTCCCGGTATATTCAAATCTGCGAGAGCTTCAAGAATGCCCATTTTATTGAGTGTTTGGAGAAGTAGAATAGTTTTTCCAATAACATCTGCATTTTCGGATAAATCTTGAACTACCTGTTTAAGAATTTGATCCCGTTTTTCATCTTCTGTCAGAACTGATGCATCTAAAGTCTTCTTCGGTGTTTCCATTACTTTTTAACTCCTGATTTATTCAAGTCTGCAATTGGCTCGTAATCTTTCCGTGCCCATTTTCGTTCCACTTGTACCCCTAACTGAGGTTTACGCGTTGCATAACGAGGGTTATACATTGGAAGTGGTCTGTTTCCTTTTGCTTTCATTAACTCCATTTTTACTTTTATCTGTTTATATGCCGGAGTCTGTGTATTAACATCGCCAACACTTCCAGTTAAAAGGTTGATTGCATTTTCATGACTTACTGAGTGCATTGGAACATACAGTTCTTTTCCTGTAACTCTATCTGTTACGACTGCATGAAGCTTAATTGCACCATAAGGAGAAATTAGGCGTACTAATGATCCATCTTCTACCTTACGTTCTCTTGCAAGTTCAGGCGAAACTTCTACGAATACCTCAGGTAATTTATACTGAATTCCTTTTGATTTATTTGTCATATTCCCTACGTGGAAATGCTCCAAGAGTCGTCCATTGTTCAATGTAAGATCGAAATCTTGTGTGAATTCAACAGGTGGAACATATTCTGCAAGAGAAAAACGCGCTTTTCCATCAGGAAAGTTAAAACGCTTTGTATAAAGAAGTGGCTCATCTATGCCGTCTTTTTGCACTGGCCACATTAAACTATTCCATCCTTCAAGTCTCTCGTATGATACACCCGCAAAAGTTGGACAAAGTCTTGAAATTTCGTCCATAATATCGCTTGGGTGTTCATAGTTCCAATCCACACCCATATATTTAGCAATTTGCTGAATAATCCACCAGTCTGGTTTTGATTCTTCTAGTGGCTCAAGTGCTTGATACAGACGTTGAATGCGACGCTCTGTATTGGTGAATGTTCCATCTTTTTCAAGAGAAGGAGCTGCCGGCAAAACAACATCTGCAAATTGTGCAGTTTTTGTTAAGAACACATCTTGTACAACAAAGAACTCTAGCTTACCGAGGGTGTCATGGACATGATTGGAGTTTGAATCTACCCATGCCATGTCTTCCCCCATGAGATACATGGCTTTCAGTTTGCCTTTCTCTGATGCTTCTAGCATATCAATGTTCGTAAATCCTGACTTTTCAGAGATTTTTACGCCGTAAGCTTTTTCAAAATTAGCACGTGCGACATTGTCTGTTAAACGCTGATTGCCCGCGAGCCATTGTGGAAGAGCCCCCATGTCACATGAACCTTGCACATTATTATGACCGCGAAGTGGGTATGCTCCCGTTCCAGTGCGACCGAAATTACCCGTTACAAGTAGAAGGTTAGCGATAGCTCCTGATGTATAGGAACCTGCAATATTTTGAGTAACACCCATTCCCCATAAAATACATGTTCCTTTTGATTCATGAATCATTTTAGCTGWTTTAATCAGTTGTTCTTTTGGAAGACCAGTCACTTTCACTGCAAAGTCTAGCGTATATTTATTAAGAAGTTTCAGATACTCTTCGTAGTTATTTACACGAGCTTTAATGAATTTTTCATCATGCCAACCTTGATCAATCATATATTTTGCAACAGCAGTCAACCAAACAAAGTCTGTTCCTTGTTTTGGATGTAAAAATAAATCAGAACGCTCTGCCAGTTCATGTTTACGAAGATCTGACACAATCAATTTTTGTCCGTGTAATTTCTTAGCCCGCTTAACTCGTGTCGCTAAAACAGGATGTCCTTCAGTTGGGTTTGCCCCAATCGTGATAACAAGACCTGCACTTGCAATATCCTGAATGGTACCTGAATCCCCACCATATCCAACAGTGGCCAGTAGCCCATCTGTCGCAGGCGATTGACAGTAACGAGAACAGTTATCCACGTTGTTTGTTTCAAACACTTGACGAGCCAATTTTTGCATGAGATATGATTCTTCATTCGTCGTTTTCGAAGAACTTACAAAGCCAAGTGCATCTCCTCCGTACGTTTCTTTAATGGCACCCATTTTTTCTGTAATTAAAGTAAGTGCTTCATCCCAAGTAGCAGGAACAAATGCATCTCCTTTCCGAATTAAGGGAGTAGTAAGGCGTTGTTCACTATTAACAAAGTCCCATCCGAATTTCCCTTTCACACAGGTTGAAACACTGTTTACAGGACTATTTTCAGTTGGCTCAACTTTTAAAATTTCACGTCCTTTAGTCCATACTTCAAATG
>NZ_JBFUIB010000452.1:0-2997 GCF_056402095.1 Peribacillus sp. P4_C12 | reverse complement strand
GGGGATGGAATCGCACTTGCTTTCAAAGCTGGGGCACGAGTGCGTGATATGGAATTTATCCAGTTTCATCCGACTCTTCTTTTTATTAATGGTAAAGCAGAGGGGCTCGTTTCAGAGGCGGTCCGCGGTGATGGTGCACAATTAGTGAATGAAATGGGCAAGCCCATCATGGAAGGTGTCCACAGAATGAAAGACCTTGCACCAAGACATATTGTGGCACAGACGATTTTTTCTTATTTGCAGCGCGGTGAAAAGGTATTTTTGGATATTTCGATGATTAAGGATTTTAAAAAACGTTTTCCAACTGTGACTTCATTATGTGAAAAAAGCGGTATTGACCTTAAATTCGGAAAAATCCCGGTTGCACCTGGAAACCATTTTTTGATGGGTGGAGTTGAAGTGGATCAATKGGGCCAAACTTCTGTCGCCTCCTTATATGCAGTTGGTGAAGTAGCTTGTACTGGCGTTCATGGAGCAAACCGTTTGGCAAGCAATTCACTTCTAGAAGGGCTTGTTTTTGGAAATACGCTTGGTCATTTCCTTGCTCATATGCCATCAAGAACCATACCGTTAGAAAAAGAGCATTCCAAATGTTACACCCTTTTATCCGCAATACCTGATTTGGCTACATTGCAGGAAATGTTAATGAGCGAAGCAGGAATTGTTCGAGATGAAGCGGGTTTAACTCGTTTAAAGGACTATCTTGAATCTTTTGATATAGAAAAATTGCTGCATATGGAAGTTACTGCATTATCAATAAACGAAATAACAAAAATCAACGCCATACTCGTAGCGTGGCTGATTGCTGAATCCGCTTTGACTAGAACGGAAAGCAGGGGCGGTCATTTTCGCAGTGACTATCCAAGGGAAGATGACTCCTTATGGCTGAAAAACTCTGTTATCCTTGCCTGCACGGATGTGAAAAACCGAGTGAAAGGGAGAAGACTATATGAACACATTAAAGCTTAAGCAGATGCTGCAACAATTTTTGATAGAAGATATAGGTGAATGCGATGTAACGAGTGATACGATTTTTAATCAAGATGAACAGGGTACTTTGACGTTCATCGCAAAAGAAGATGGTGTCTTTAGTGGGAGTGCTGTCATCAACACGGGATTTGCGCTGCTGGATCACCAAATACTGGTTGAACTGTTTGTTCAAGATGGAGAAGTGTTTGAAACAGGYCAACAGCTTGCAAGAATAACCGGCAATATGGCTTCGCTTCTAAAAGGGGAAAGAGTAGTTTTGAATTTAGTGCAACGCATGTCCGCTATTGCAACACAGGCGCATAAAGCAACCATGATTTTAGCTGGTACAAAAACAAGGGCTTGTGATACTAGGAAAACTACACCAGGTCTGAGGATGCTTGAAAAATATGCGGTCCGATCTGGTGGGGCCTTCAATCACCGATATGGATTGTATGATGCCGTCATGATTAAGGACAACCATATTTCTTTTGCCGGTTCTATCACGAAGGCAGTACAAACAGTCAAAGCTAAGCTGGGACATACCACGAAAGTCGAAGTGGAAACGGAATCAGCAGATCAAGTGCAAGAAGCAGTTGAAGCAGGTGCCGATATTATCATGTTCGATAACCGGAGTCCTGAAGAAATTAAACAACTGATCAACTTGGTGCCTGAACATATTATCACTGAAGCTTCAGGTGGGATTAACTTGACTAATTTAGCCTTATATCGGGAAACAGGGGTTGATTATATATCATTGGGCAGTTTAACGCACAGTGTTAGGGCACTTGATATTAGTGCAAAGGTTGCAGAACGTGAGGGGGTAATTAAATGAACATACTGGAGATGGCCAAAACAGCAGGGAATGTATTACCTGAAACATATAAATCGATGACAAAGGAGGAAATGGAGAGGCGGGTCCGTAAGATTAAACAGCAACTTGGGAGCCGATTGTATATTCCAGGTCATCATTATCAACGTGAGGAAGTCATTCAATTTTCGGATGTAACTGGTGATTCACTTCAGCTAGCTCAACTTTCTGCGCAAAATCGTGAAGCGGAGTACATCGTGTTTTGTGGCGTGCATTTTATGGCTGAAACAGCCGATATTTTGACAACAGAAGGACAGACAGTTATCCTGCCGGACATGCGAGCGGGCTGTTCGATGGCAGATATGGCGGATATTGACCAAACAGAACGTGCTTGGACAAAGCTGCAGTCCATGTTTGGTGATACGATTCTTCCGCTAACATATGTCAATTCAACAGCGGCAATCAAGGCTTTCGTTGGAAAAAACGGCGGAGCGACTGTAACTTCTTCAAATGCACAGGGAATGGTCTCTTGGGCCCTCTCGCAAAAAGAACGAATTCTCTTCCTTCCGGATCAGCATCTTGGGAGGAATACAGCCTATGACCTTGGAATCCCGTTGAAGCAGATGGCTGTTTGGGACCCTCATAATGATGAATTAATCTATGAAGGGGAGCTAGAAGACTTGAAGGTGCTTCTTTGGAAAGGGCATTGCTCTGTTCATGAAAACTTTACAACAGGGAATATTGAAACGCTTAGGGCTGAGCAACCGGAAATGAATATAATTGTTCATCCAGAATGCCGCCGTGAAGTAGTCGCCTTATCAGACTATAATGGCTCGACATCCTATATCATTAACATGATTGAAAAAGCAAAATCAGGAAGTTCCTGGGCAATTGGCACGGAAATGAACCTTGTCAAGCGGCTTATCGCAAATAATCCTGACAAAAATATCATCTCTTTGAACCCGAATATGTGTCCATGTCTCACGATGAACCGAATTGATCTGCCGCATCTGCTTTGGGCTCTCGAATCAATTGCGGAAGGTACAGTAATTAATCCGATAAAAGTAGAAAAGAAGATTGCGGATAACGCCATTCTTGCTTTGAATCGAATGCTTGAACGTGTTTGAATAGATAATTTGTTGTTTTCGGAGTCTTAAAAACATCTACTGATCATTTTGAATAGCATCTTATGCCATTTGGTTAAATAATAAATAGGGGGG
>NZ_JBFUIB010000451.1:0-3000 GCF_056402095.1 Peribacillus sp. P4_C12 | reverse complement strand
CCGCTGGTGTACCAGTTGTCTTGCCAAAGGCATAGCTGGGTAGCTACGTGCGGACGGGATAAGTGCTGAAAGCATCTAAGCATGAAGCCCCCCTCRAGATGAGATTTCCCATAGCGCAAGCTAGTAAGATCCCTGAAAGATGATCAGGTTGATAGGTCAGAGGTGGAAGCGTGGCGACATGTGGAGCTGACTGATACTAATAGATCGAGGACTTAACCACGCTTTAAAAAATSAAATACCTTCTTATTATCTAGTTTTGAAGGAACAACGTTCCTTTATTGTTTGGTGGCGATAGCGAAGAGGTCACACCCGTTCCCATTCCGAACACGGCAGTTAAGCTCTTCAGCGCCGATGGTAGTTGGGGGTTTCCCCCTGTGAGAGTAGGACGCCGCCAAGCCATTTTGAAAAGATCAGCCATCCTTGGCTGGTCTTTTTTGTGTTTATATAATTTGAAAAGTGCAGAACAAAAATTATAACGCAATTTTGGGTTGTAAGTATGGATTACAAATTAAGCCAGGTTCCGCATTATTGAAAAGGAAGCATGAGGAAGCGTCAAAAATTAGAGCAACTGGAAGACTAATGCGTAAAGGAAACAAGATAAAATCTGTTGGAGTCTTTATTAATGTAAAGCTTCAATAATATGTGATTCAATTCTTAGGTGATAATAATTTATATATTGATTAATATTGAAACGTTTTACCATCAAGTGGAAGCACCACTACCAACGATTTGGGAAGAGTACCGTACCCACAAAAAAGCGCGAATCTGGCTTAAACCTTTAAAAAAAATCCATTTTTAGAGGTGTATTTTTGATGCCATTTTCTTTATATTACTTTATACGGCGGTGCTCTTATGGGTATTCGCCATTTTTTGTTCTAAAATAAGATCCCATTAATCTCTTATTGGTTATAAGTCTATCGTTTCCCTATACCGGTAGATGTCTACTTAATAGAAAAGAAAATGGTAGTAGTTTACTAACCATATGAATAAAACGGTTATTATCTTGTGGCATTTGTTGATAATAAAATTGTGATTTACTTAAAATTGATGTGATCTCCTTCTCTAAGTATGCTTCACTCCACTTTTCCAATATCGCCTTACTTTTATTACCTTTTGTAAATTTTATGATTATTTACTTCATTTGATTTTATAGAATAAGAATTTGTTTTTCTTCAATGGATAAGTCAGCTGTGCTTTTTTTTAAAAAAATCTAGAGATAAACACCATCCTTAAAAAACAATAATTTCACGCAATCAAGTAGGAAATAGTGCGCAAAAAAAGAGAGATTGAAGGGATACCAGAGTAACCTTGACCCACTAGTTATATGTTATAATATGGTAATAATCATTTACTACATTGATAAGTTCAATTTATATAGTAACTTTTTTGGGGGGATATGTATGGTGGCGTATGTATTTACTATAATTGTGGTTGGCATTATAGGGCTGATTGGTTACAGAATGATTTTCAAAAAGAAAACGCCTTCTAACATGTATACACCTTATGATGACATGGTTATGGGAAAAAAAGATGATGTTAAAAGAAATCACCCTGCAGAAGATACAAAACACAATATCAAATATGAAGAAAAAAGCGATAAAGACAAGACCGTATAAACGGTCTTGTCTTCAGTTTTTTTGAGGGGTTGTAAAAATTCGAACGTTGATTGGAACGTAGGGCACTCGCTTTCCGCGGGCGGTCAGGGAGCCTCCTCGGCGCCATTGCGCCTGTGGGGTCTCCCTTGGACACGCTTTTCCCRCAGGAGTCTCGCACCTTCCGTTCCAATCAACTTTGTTTTAACAATTAGATATAAACACTTTTGGCTACAGTTTTTTTTGTTTTAATATAGGAGTATTAAAACTTGAGGTGATGACGATGCTTTCGAAACAAAATTCTATTCAGCGAGATCAACTTGAAATGATTACTTTGGATCAACTGGTGCCAGCGAACCATTTGGTTCGTAAAATTGAGGGGGCCATTGACTTCACTTTCATTTATGACTTGGTGAAAGAGATGTATAGGGCGCCCAAGTATTGATCCAGTTATTTTAGTTAAATGACATTCATTCAATATACCTTCGGTATTCGTTCRATGCGTAAAACGATTGAAGAAGTTGAAACGAATATGGCTTACCGTTGGTTTTTAGGTTACGGTTTCCATGATAAAGTACCTCACTTCTCAACGTTCGGGAAAGTTATGAGCGTCGCTTTAAAGATACAGACCTGTTTGAACAGATTTTTTATCGTATCTTAATGACTGCTTCAGAAAGAAAGTTAAGCCTTTTCGACCGGATAAATTTGATAAAGAAGAAACCAAAGAAATTAAAGAAAGTACAACTGACCCTGAGAGTGGCTACTATAGTAAAAGATGAACGAACAAAACAGTTTACCTATTCATTTCATGCTGCTGCAGACCGCAACGGTTTTGTGCTGGGGTAGAAGGTTTTCAGTTGATTGATCCCTTAAAGGTCGAAGGTGCATCTTATAAGAGTAGCAATCTCTCAAGACAAACTATCTTAGAGGCAGTCACTATCCTGGTGGTTTTACAATGAAGGCTGCATACCAAGAAGAATTATAGGTATTGTTTCTTCATAATAAAGGGCATTCTTACTAGAGCTTAAAATAAAATTGAAATTTATATATATAATGTGTTGACTTTAAGGTAGGAAAGGATTAATATAAATAAGCACCAAGTACGACAAACAAAAAAATCATCCACTTTTGGTAGCTTACTAAAAGAAATAATAACTATTGACTTCTTATTATGATAGTGTTAAGATGAAATGGTCGCTGAAAAACACAGCGATTTAAAATAAGTTAAAAACTTCGCAGAAGTTGACAACTAATCAATAGCGTGTTATGATGAATAAACAAGTTGTTCGAAAGAACGACGATAAAATTGCTCTTTGAAAACTGAACAAAACAAAGCGCCAACGTTAATTTTTTAAGTGAGCACACACTATCAAAAAGCAAAATGAGCAAGTCAAACATTTCTTCGGAG
>NZ_JBFUIB010000450.1:0-3009 GCF_056402095.1 Peribacillus sp. P4_C12 | reverse complement strand
GAGTTTGTCTACAGTCTGAGCTCTTAAGTATGAGAGCTGTTTTTAGTTCGTAATTAAAAATTGACAAATATTAAATATTTGGTAAAATCTAAATAAATCCAGTTTATGTATAATCACACCATTTCTCTTAATACGACTGGATAAAATGTAAGCGGATACAACGGGAGGTGCTGTCTTACGGAGCTAAAAGAAAAAATAATCGAAACATCGCTGACACTCTTTGAACAGCATGGTTTTCATGGCGTCTCCGTTAACGAAATTGTAAAGGAATGCGGAACAAGCAAAGGTGGTTTTTATCACCATTTTTCTTCTAAAGACGAACTCTTATTTGTCATTCATGATTACTTTATTTCATATGTTTTAACGAAAGCACAGGAAGCCATTTCAGCAAGTGCCCACCCAACAGAAAAAATGCAAAAGATTATTCAATCATTTGTTAAAGTTTTTGACCTCTATAAACCACACATCTCAGTTTTCTATCAAGAAAGCATATACTTAAAACCACCTTATGTAGAAGCAATCAAAAAAAAGCGTCAAATGTATAAAGAAATCATATTTTCCGTAATTCAAGAAGGAATTGACAAGGGTGAATTCCGCAGCGAACTGCCGGTTGAAATCACCGGAATGTCTATTTTAGGCATGGTGAACTGGTCCTATAAATGGTACAAAAGGGACGGGGGAAAAACAATCGAGGAAATTGGAGAAATTTACGTCGATTTAATATTACAGGCATTATTAACAAATAAACAAAAAAAAGACGCAATAACCCAGCCATATTTACTAAAAAATCAGATGGCTGTGGATTAACAATAAAATCGCTTGTATTTCACAGACCAACTAGTCGGTCTCATTAGAAAGGGGAATAAAGAAATGGATTTCTCACTTACAAAAGAACAGCAGATGATTAAGGATATGGTAAGAGATTTCGCTGAAAAAGAAATAAAACCAATTGCGATAGAACTGGATGCAAAGTCCATGTTTGCAGAGGATGTATTCAAAAAAATGGGGAAGCTGGGGCTACTGGGGATTCCATTCCCTGAAGAGTATGGTGGTTCAGGCGGAGACACGATTTCGTATGCTATTGCCGTTGAGGAGGTTGGCAAGGCCTGTGGAGGCACCGGTTTAAGCTATGCAGCAGCCGTTTCACTTGGAGCAAGCCCGATTTATTATTTCGGTACCGAGGAACAGAAACAAAAATATCTTATTCCAATCACGACCGGTGAAACATTGGCAGCTTTCGGGTTGACCGAGCCGAATGCGGGATCTGATGCGGGCGGTACGAGAACGACCGCAGTATTAGAAGGTGATGAATATGTGATAAATGGCGAGAAAACATGGATAACTAATGCAAGCTATTCCAGAACTGTCACCGTAACGGCTGTATCTGGAAAAGACAGTCGAGGCAAGAACATCATCTCTGCATACATCGTCCCAACGGATACACCAGGACTAACAATTAATAGTAATTATGAAAAAATGGGAGTTCGAGCTTCTAATACATGTGAAATCATTCTTGATAATGTCCGGGTACCAAAGAAAAACTTATTGGGAGATCCAGAAAAAGGATTCAAACAGTTTTTATTCACTTTAGACGGTGGAAGGATTTCAATTGCCGCGTTGGCGGTCGGTATTGCGCAGGCAGCCTTTGATAAGGCTTTAGCTTTTTCGAAAGAGCGAGTTCAGTTCGGAAAATCTATTTCAAATTTTCAAGCAATCCAATTCAAACTTGCTGACATGGCGATGGAGATTGAATTAGCAAGAAATATGGTATATAAAGCTGCGTGGTTAAAAGACAATAAAAAACCTTTTGCGAAAGAAGCGGCGTTCGCTAAGCTTTTTGCAAGTGAGACTGCGTTCCGAACGAGCAATCAAGCCATTCAAATCCATGGCGGGTCTGGATATATGCGGGAATATGAGGTGGAACGCTATTTAAGAGATGCTAAATTACTAGAAATTGGGGAAGGGACATCAGAAATTCAAAGAATCGTAATCGCCAGACAATTGGGCTGTTAATCTTTTTCGAACGCAAATGAACCAAAATGCTTCTGTTCATTTTGGTGAAAGGCAGATTATTTCTATACAGCAAGAAGCGTTCATACTTACTTTTACTTATTGGGAGGAGTTTGATGTCTGATTTGCTAGATGTTACTATCGGAAAACTGCTTGAAAAGACAGCTGAAGAATACGGTAATAATGAAGCGGTAGTATATCACGAACTAGGTCTTCGTTATACGTACAGTGAATTTGAAAAAGTTTGCCGGAAGGCGGCCCGTGGTTTCATGTCACTTGAGATTGAAAAAGGGGAACATATCGCCATATGGGCGTCTAATAAACCGGAATGGCTGATTTCCCAATTTTCAACTGCAAAAATGGGCGGTGTGCTGGTTACGGTCAATACAAATTACCGCACAAGTGAACTCGAATATCTGCTTCATCAATCGGATGCAACGACGATAATCCTGATGGAACAATTTAAAGATCATTCTTATATAGATACGCTTTATGAGATAGTTCCTGAATTGAAAACGGCTAAACCAGGAAAGTTACAATCTGAAAAACTGCCAAAATTAAAGAATATTATTATCTTAGGTGAAACGCGTTATCCTGGTACGTTTTCGTGGGATGACGTCATAAGCGGAAGCGAATCGGTTTCGGAGGAGATGCTGGACATCCGAATGAAGGACCTTGCTCCTGAGGATGTCATTAATATGCAATACACTTCAGGGACGACTGGATTTCCAAAAGGGGTCATGCTGACACATTCGAATTTAGTCAACAATGGGCTAAATATTGCAGCTTGTATGAAGCTTACAAAGAATGATCGGCTTTGTATCCCCGTCCCACTGTTTCATTGTTTCGGCTGTTCCCTTGGTACAATGGCCTCTGTTACTGTTGGAGCCACAATGGTGCCAATCGTAGAATTCAATCCACGTACTGTGCTTCAGACAGTGGAAGCTGAAAAATGTACGGGGCTTCACGGGGTGCCGACTATGTTCATTGCTGAATTGA
>NZ_JBFUIB010000449.1:0-3011 GCF_056402095.1 Peribacillus sp. P4_C12 | reverse complement strand
TCCGCTGACACTTAAAGCAAAAGAAGGTCTTGCTTTGATTAACGGAACGCAGGCCATGACGGGAATGGGACTCGTCAATTACATCGAAGCTGAACAGCTGGCCCATCAAACTGAGGCGATTGCTTCAATGACGTTAGAAGGGTTACGCGGCATTGAAGACGCCTTTGATCCGGATGTTCATCTAGCTCGCGGTTACCGCCAGCAATCAGAGGTCGCGGAACGGATCCGCCGCATGATCAACGGTAGCCAGCTCATCACCAAGCAAGGGGAACTACGGGTACAGGATGCGTATTCTCTCCGCTGCATCCCGCAAGTGCATGGGGCATCATGGCAAACTCTCGATTATGTAAAAGAAAAATTGGAAATCGAAATGAATGCTGCAACGGATAATCCGCTTATTTTTGATGATGGTGAAAAGGTTATTTCAGGAGGCAACTTCCATGGTCAGCCGATTGCATTTGCGATGGACTATATGAAAATCGCTGTGGCCGAGCTTGCGAATATTTCAGAGCGCCGTATTGAGCGACTCGTCAATCCTCAGCTGAATGATTTACCACCATTCTTAAGTCCGGAACCTGGCTTGCAGTCGGGAGCGATGATCATGCAATATTGTGCCGCTTCACTCGTCTCTGAAAATAAAACACTCGCACATCCTGCAAGTGTGGATTCCATACCATCTTCAGCGAACCAAGAAGATCATGTAAGCATGGGAACGATTGGATCCCGACACGCCCATCAAATCATTCAAAACGTTCGTCGCGTTTTGGCGATTGAACTCATTTGTGCCTTGCAGGCGGTGGAATACCGTGGAACAGAAAAGATGGCTCCATTTACAAAAGAGTTGTATACGGAAGCAAGAAAGCTTATTCCAAGCATTACACATGATCGTATCTTTTCAAAAGATATTGAAGCAGCGGCAAGCTGGTTACATCAAATCGATTGGAATTCATTTATTCATAGGAGCTTACCCACCAAATAATAGTATGTGAGGGAGTAACCGAATTTTAAAAATGCATGCGAAGCTTATTCTATAAAGGTTAGGCTAATAAGATCAAAAAGTAGTCCTTTACAGGGTTTTTATGTCAGCTAATCAAGTTGCGTAATGCTACACAGACCCCTATATTCCAAAAAAAAGTTAATAATATGTTTTAATAACGGCCGTGATAAAGAAAAATCGGAAGAATTAAACCTATTGATAGAGTGATTTCCTTTGCTTTATTGATTCAAGATAAAATTGCATTATTGGAGGGGAATCTAATTTGGAAAATCAGCAATTGCAACTGCCTGCTAAAAATGAACAAAACCAGCCGTCAAATACTTTACAAAGAAAACTAAAAGCGCGCCATCTAACGATGATTTCGTTGGGCGGTGCGATTGGAACAGGGCTTTTTCTCGGCAGCGGGCCGGCCATTGCCTCTGCAGGACCTGGAGGGGCTTTGGTCGCTTATGCCGTTATCGGTATAATGGTTTATTTTATTATGACAAGTCTAGGAGAACTAGCATCATTTATGCCAGTCAGCGGAGCTTTCAGTACCTACGCAACACGTTTTATTGATCCAGCACTTGGGTTTGCGCTTGGTTGGAATTATTGGTTTACTTGGGCGATGACGCTTGCCGCGGAACTATCTGCTGCAACGATGGTTATGAAGTTTTGGTTTCCTCACAGCCCGTCATTGTTATGGAGTTCTTTGTTTTTAGTTTTGATATTCTTGTTGAATTACGTATCCGTTAAAGGGTATGGAGAAGGGGAATATTGGTTTTCGCTCATTAAAGTGGCGACCATCATCATTTTTATCGTTGTCGGTATATTGATGATATTCGGGATTATGAATGGAGAGGCGATTGGTTTTAAAAACTTCACAGTTGGCGACGCTCCGTTTGCCGGTGGTTTTTTAGCAACATTGGGTATTTTCATAGCTGCTGGTTTTTCTTTTCAAGGGACAGAAATAGTTGGTGTTGCAGCCGGCGAGAGTGAAGATCCGGCAAAAAATGTTCCACGTGCAGTTCGCAGCATCTTTTGGAGGATTTTCCTATTTTACATCCTAGCGATATTTGTTATTGGGTTGATAGTTCCTTATACGAATAGCAGTCTGCAGGGACATACGATCATGGTTAGTCCGTTTACGATGGTGTTTGAAAAAGTGGGACTGGCATTTGCTGCTTCCGTGATGAATGCTATCATTTTAACAGCCGTACTATCCGCAGGTAATTCGAGTCTTTACGTGACAAGCCGAATGTTGTACTCAATGGCAAATGAAGGGCTGGCACCGCGTATTTTTGGGAAGCTCAACAAACGCGGGGTTCCCATTTGGGGACTGGTTGTAACTTCACTTGTAGGGATGTTGGCATTTTTTGCTTCCATTTTCGGTGATGGAGTAATATATATTTGGCTGATGAATGCAGTTGGAGTCACTGGATTTATATTTTGGCTGGGTATAGCTGCCAGTCATTACCGGTTTAGAAAAGCATACATTGCTCAAGGTTTTTCACTGGAAGATCTTCCTTATCTTTCAAAATGGTTTCCTTTCGGACCGATATTTTCATTTATCCTTTGTTTTTCGGTTTTATTGGCGCAAAACTATCAAGCCTTTATCGGAGATCACATTGAGTGGGCGAGTGTAATTGCTAGCTATCTTGGTATCCCATTATTTTTGGTGATGTGGCTTGGCTATAAATTTATTAAGAAAACTAAAGTAATTCCGTTAGAAGAATGTCAAATTGATTTCGATGAACACAGGAATGCAAAATAGACATAAGATCCCTTTTAACAATTTATTCGAATTAATTATTAAATAAATATAACTTTCGTTGTTAAGAAAAGTTTCCGATGATTTATACTATTTGATGCTTTCAAATACAAATCATTTACTTTTTGGCTTTTAAAAAGTGCAAGAGTCTACAAAAGGGCTGCTGATGCAGTCCTTTTTTTGTATAGCTAAATGGGGAGGAAAGTTCCTAAATATTATATACATAAAAAAAATCGAGGAGGTTTACTAATATAAAAATATAAA
>NZ_JBFUIB010000448.1:0-3037 GCF_056402095.1 Peribacillus sp. P4_C12 | reverse complement strand
CATAATGAAGATCAAGCGCTCTTTCCGTATCGCCTTGCTCCCATGCATTATGAAGTTCAGCCACTTTTGCCGGCTCAACGTTCGCTGTTGCACTAATCGATCCGCTTCCGCCGATCGTAAGCATCGGGTAACACAATAATTCAATTCCTGAAAATAATTTGAAATCTCTTCCACAGTTTAAAAGAACGCGATTAACATGTTCAAAATCTTTATTAGCTTCTTTTGCTCCAATAATATTCGGGCAGTCCTCTACTAGACGAGCCATTGTTGAAACTTCCATGTTGACACCTGTACGACCCGGAATATTATAAATGATAATAGGAATATCTACCGCGTCGGCAACTGTCTTAAAGTGTTTGTATAGTGCATGCTGAGAAGGTCTGTTGTAGTAAGGAACGATGACCATTGCAGCATCAGCACCCATTTCCTGTGCTGATTTTGTCAATCTAAGTGTTTCATTGTGATTAACAGAACCCGTTCCAGGGGCAAAAGGTACTCGGCCATCAATAGCTTTCACTGCTGTCTCCATCACAATTTCCCGCTCTTCAACTGTGAGCGAACTCGGTTCACCTGATGTACCTGTTACAGAAATACCGTGGCTACCGCTTTCAATTTGCCAGTTAATTAAGTTTTTGAGTGTAACCAGATCCAAACTTTCGTCTTCTTTAAAAGGTGTAATAACTGGAGCAATCGAACCTCTTAACTTTTCACGTGCTTCTTGAACCTTTGACATTCTTGTGTCTCCCCTTTTTTCCTTAATTTTGATTTTTCGGTATGGAATCGCTTACAAGAATAATGTATCATTGTTATTGAAATATTAAAAATATTTAAAAAGTTCGTTTTCTATACAAAAAAAATATACATAGATAAGGAGCGATCTTATGGATGTGCGACAATTACGATATTTTTCAACAATCGCAGAAGAAAGACAAATTACCAGAGCAGCAAAAAAATTACATATGGCGCAACCGCCACTGAGTCAACAACTAAAAGCACTTGAGCAGGAACTTGGCGTTATTTTGTTGGATAGAAACGGAAAAACGATGGAGTTAACTGAAGCTGGAAAGGTCTTATACGATAGAGCAAAAGAGCTTTTACAAAGACTAGACGAAACGAGAATTGAAGTAAAAGAATTAGGGGAAGGGATTAAAGGTGTGTTATCCATTGGATCTGTAAAATCATGTTTTTCTTATATACCGGAGAGAATTCGTTCGTTTCGTAAGCAATATCCAATGGTTAATTTTCGACTATACGAAGGAGATTCTTATCGTTTGGCAGATCATTTACGAAAAAGGKATATTGAGTTGGCCATCGTCCGGCTTCCATTAGATCCTACTACTGACTTTTCTTCTATGCCGTTACCAATAGATAGCTTTGTGGCTGTAACGACTGACACACAGGATGAACGCAACTCGATTCCATTGAAGGAACTCGCAGACATGCCATTAATGTTATTACATCGAGTAAGTGGTGTTGGCCTGTATGAACTTGTCGTCAATAAGTGCAAAAATCAAGGGTTTGAGCCGAATATTGTATGTGAATGTCCCGATGCAGCGATGCTTTTGTCTCTTGTAAAGGCAGGTGTTGGAGTTACACTGCTCCCAAAATCGACCCTAAATTCATTTCCTATAAACGGTTTAAAAACATTAGAAATTGAAGACTGTACGATTGAATCGGAATCTGCGGTTATCTGGCTTAAAGATCGTTTCCTTTCTAAAAGTGCCCTACGATTTATCGAAACCTTTCAATGAAAATCTATTTAGGGTTTAACAATGATGATTTTTTTACCAAAAATTAGAAAGTGATATATTTCTTTCTTGCTAACAAACTATTAAAAAGAAAAAGCATCTACACCTTTTGTGGGGGTGGATGCTAATTTTTTGAAACGTGTTTTTTCTACTTTTAAAAATATCACGATCGTATCCCTTTTTTCTAAATGACTTCGAGTTACCATCCTTATTGCTAATTCGTATGTATCCAAATTCGAACGTTCATTTTATTACGTTCATTGATTTTACCTAACGACAGTAAAAACCTACCTTTTCAAAAAATACTCTGGAGAATATCATCCCCAGAGTATTTTTACACTTCACAACTATTACTTTTATTTAACAGTCTCTTTTATTTCCTTATCAGGTTTAAAAACAGGAACTTTGGAAGCCGCAATTTATATTTCTTCTCCTGTATGTAGGTTTCTACTCGTCCGCTGCCCAGTTGCGTACTTCAAATGTCTTTTCCTGATTATGCGTTTTAATAATTTTACCAATGACGCACGTACAAGTAGGCTTGTAAGAACGGGTTTTTCTTTATATCCTTTTTCTACCATGTGTTTTTAAAATTACCAATAACTTTATGAGCTGGCATGGCTGAAATAAATGCGTGATCATCTATTCGTTGTACGGTTTGACATAATTCTGACCACTGAATATTCACAATCACACAAAGTATGACTTGTTTTTCACTATGTGAGTATGCCCCTAAAGCTTCCCAAGATGTAACACCGCGATGGAACGCTTGATTGAGAGCTTCAGATATCTCTTCTCCCTTATCCGTCACAATAATTACAGAACTTCTTTCCGCCATATTAAGCAAGGATTCATATGTTTTAGCTCCAACATATAACGAGAGAATGGTAAACATGRCTGCCTGAACATCAAAAATCACAGCTGAAATAGCAACACAGATTAACGATAAGACCAAATTTTGCAATGGACAAATTTTTGTGTTTAGCAATGATTCGTCCAAGGACATCTAATCCTCCATTTGAGCCTCCTACACGAAGCATGATTGCTCCGCCAGCAAAAGAAATTATGCCCCCGAAAATAGAAGCTAATATAATATTATCCGTCCACATAAGACGAATGGGGATAAAATGAAGAAATATGGTGTCAGAAATTACAGCAAGAATCGTATAAAGGATAAATTTTTTCCCTAAATGGATATATCCTAAAATTAATAGTGGGATATTATAGATAAAGTACTGTACTCCTACTGACCAATGAAAAAAGTGGTACAAAATCATACAGATCCCTATGAC
>NZ_JBFUIB010000447.1:0-3039 GCF_056402095.1 Peribacillus sp. P4_C12 | reverse complement strand
CCATAATTTCTTACATCTCACCATTTACATATCAATGAATTAAAACAAAAATTATATTGACGATTATATCAATTTTAAGATTATTTAAAATAATTGTTCTTTTTCATACAATAGATGATAAATCCATTATTATTGCGGACTTATACAATTATTTCACTTAATAATAATTATTTTAAGCGCTTACATGAATAAATGCCAAATTGACATATTCGGCATTTCAATTGTAAAATTAACTGAAATTTAAGATAATTTTTTCCTTAGGAAGGTGTATACACGTGTATCGGATTTTAGTAGCAGATGCCATCAAACCAGAAGGACTCGGACCGCTATCAGAGGCATCCAATATCCTTCTTATTCAAAAGACAGTAGAAGAAGCAGCAAACGAACTTGATCAGATTGATGCAATACTTGTTAGAAGCGCAACAAAAGTTACGGAAGATTTAATGAACCGTATGCCACAGTTGAAAATTATTGCACGCGCTGGTGTCGGCGTTGATAATATTGACATCCCTGCTGCGACTAAACGTGGGATTGTGGTAGTTAATGCACCTGATGGCAATACCATTTCAACAGCTGAACATACATTTGCAATGATGGCTTCACTAATGCGCCACATTCCGCAAGCATATGCATCTCTGAAGAATGGGGAGTGGAAACGTTCTTCTTATACTGGAACAGAACTACGCGGTAAAACATTAGGTATAGTGGGTTTTGGACGTATCGGAGGAGAAATCGCTAAACGCGCAAAAGTTTTTGGTATGGAAGTCATTGTATTTGACCCATTCTTAACTGCTGATCGTGCAAAAAAAATGTCTGTCACTTCCCTGCCGTTAGATGAATTACTTCCTAAAGCAGACATTATTACTGTTCATACACCTCTAACGAATGAAACTAGAGGATTAATAAATAAAGAAAAACTGCTTACCTGTAAAAAGGGTGTTTATGTATTAAATTGTGCCCGTGGCGGAATTCTTGACGAAGATGATTTATATGAAATGATTGTTAAAGGGCATGTAGCAGGCGCAGCGTTAGACGTTTTCGTTGAAGAACCTCCGCTTGGCCATAAGCTACTTGAACTTGATAATGTCATTGCTACACCTCATTTAGGTGCTTCTACAAAAGAAGCTCAATTAAATGTTGCAGTACAGGTTGCACAAGAAGTGCTGACTTATTTTGAGGGAAATCCAGTTTCAAGTTCTATCAACCTTCCAGCCATTTCTAAAGAAGTGTTTGAAAAGGTTCAGCCATTTTATCAACTCGTACAGCAAATGGGATCAATTGCTTCTCAATGTATGAAAGAAGGCATCCAAGAGATTTCCGTTACATATGCGGGAGAATCATTGGACTTTGATACAACGATTTTGACAAAAAGTTTAATATCAGGCTTCTTTAAATCAAGAGTTGACGCTTCGGTCAATGAAGTGAATGCCTTGCTGATTGCAAAAGAGCGTGGTATTACCGTTGGCGAAAAAATCTCTGCAGACTCTTTAGGATATTCTAACCTGATCAGCCTTAAAGTAAAAGGTGATAACCGTGAACTAACAATCAGTGGCACTTACATTGAAAATTATGGTTCTCGTATTGTGAATTTGAATGGCTTCAAAATCGACTTCCATCCGGAAGCAAATTTACTATATATCCAACACACCGATAAACCTGGTGTAATTGGTAACGTAGGTAAGATCCTTGGTGATCATGAAGTGAATATTGCAACCATGCAGGTAGGTCGAAAAGAAGCTGGCGGAGAAGCTATCATGGTTTTAAGCTTTGATAAACCATTAAGTGATAACATGAAGCAATTTTTAAAGGAAACAGAAGAAATTACATTCATGGCTCTCATTTCATTATAAGAAAAAAAGAATGTGCCCTTAATGCGGGCACATTCTTTTTCTACGAGATTTTAGATACTCAGCAACCATTATCAGGATGTTTTAAATAGCCCAGCTCCCACTTCTTTTGACAACTTCCTCCCCTCAATTCACTTGGTTAGGGGCTTTAGGTACTACTATGTCTTCTGTTAGATTTAGATTGCCAACTTTTTCAATTGGAGCATTTTCAAACTTTACTCTATTAAAGCCAAATTCCTTTGCAATAAAAAGAATCGCTTCTAAAGCTTGAAGAGAATCCTCACTATTTTCAATTACCACTTGTTCTGCTAATTGAATAGTCACAAGATCTCCATCTGAACTTATTTTTTCCCAAATTAAATCATCGGGGATAGCAGAAGATATTCCCTCTATGTCTGGCTCCTCTTTTCCTGCCTGAAGTGCCTCCTCAAAGTCCTGATAATCTATATTACTTGGTACAAGAAACTTTGGTGAGGATTCATCATTTTGATAAAGTAGAAATGTGCGATTTTTTTGTTGAGGTATATCTGCTTCCTTTAAAAATCCTGCATGGGCAAACCTTGCACCTTGCTTTCCATCTGTAGCAAAGGTCATCTTCTCTATATTAAGATAGGACAGCGTCTCTTCCATCGTATGGAGAAAGAGGATATCCTCATCCAATAACTGGCTGTCTTCATGTAGCTCAATATGAGCAGTATTCATTTCGGTTCCTTGGGTAATCTCTATATCAAGTGGGAAATAGTCAGAGAGACCATATTGTTCCTCATTGATATCCGACATTTGATTAACTAACTGATTTAGAGTATCCGATTCATCATAACGATTGACAACAATTGAAATCGGGATGACAAAATTCTGTTGATTATCTGGCACACCCATGGTAATCGTCGATTTATTTTTCAGATCGTCTGGGTAAATTGCAGGAGCAAGGGCTACTACCTTGTCCTTTTTTACAGATTCACTATCGAAAACTTCTTCTTTCGTTTCTATATCTTCTTCACGCATACTCTGAAGCTTACTATTTTCCTCTTTGTCTTCGGCAGACTTATCTTTTACTTTTGTATCCTGTTGTTCATGATCTGACAGTCTTTTAAGTTCAGAGACAGCTAATTTCCCATTATCGCTGCTCTCCTCTTTGCTTGTAGTCCCTTCTTTCCCAATAATCAGTGAAGAGGCCAAAACAACCATTAAG
>NZ_JBFUIB010000446.1:0-3053 GCF_056402095.1 Peribacillus sp. P4_C12 | reverse complement strand
CTATAATTCTCAGGAAATAGAAAAACTTACAACAAGGAGTTAATCATTAATTAGTGAAACGAGCCTTTATTAGGCTCGTTTCTTTAAAATTCGAAGCAAAAACTGAGATTTAATATAAAAGCAAATTTTTATGGAGATTCATTCTGCTTATCAGGAAAAAAGGATACGGGTTTTGGATGTACCTGTTAGCAGGGGAACATTTGGAGCTGAAAGGAATTTTGACTGTAATAGCAGGTGGAGATCCAGAAGTACTGGAAAAAGCCAGGCCAGTGTTGGAGGTAATGAATGGCCAAATAATCATTTGGTAGGCCCAATTGGTGCTGGAAAAGCTATTAAAGCAATTAATCAAATGTTTTCAGGTCATGAAAAACATTTCGATGGTCGGGATCATGTAATTAACACGCTATTTCAAACCATACTTCAATCTTGTATGCATTACTTGACTCAATTAAGCTTAACAATTAATAATCCAAGAGGGGTTACAAATTCGATTGTGCCGGCCCATAAAGAAATTTGGATATACATCAGATCTAATCTTCCTGATGAAACTTGATTCTAACAAGAATTTCCACTACAATTCGTAGTGGGAGGGTAAATGATGAATATTAAAAATTTTAAATATGATGAAGTTGGACTGAATCGTTTCTTTGGTCCCTTGGAAGCTAGTATCATGGAATATTTATGGGATAAAAATGAACAGAGTATTAAAGCGGTGCAGCAATCATTGGAGCTTGACAAGCCTATCAACTTTAATACAGTAATGACAGTCATGAATCGTCTAGTCGAAAAAGGCATACTTGAAAAGAGGTCTGAAGGAAGGCTTTCATTATTTCGCCCTGTGCAATCTAAAGCGGAGTTTTTAGAAGAGCAGTCAAAGAAACTGACTGAGAATTTGCTAGATGAATTTGGTGGTGCTGTCATTAGCCATATGCTTGATGCCATGAAAGACGCTGACCAAGCTTTAATTGAAAAATTGGAACAAAAAATTCAATCGTTAAAAAAGGATAAATTATAATGTGGAAGAAAAAGTCTTATTTTGTGATAAGCCTTAGTCTTTTAATTGCCGGTGTAGTATGGAGCCAAATGGGAGCGTTTTTGGTACACATCTTTTTTGGAGTAAATATTAAAGCCAACTTTTTTAAATTTTGCTTTAGTCTATTCAAAGAAGGTTCAGTATACTACTTTGTGGTCATCACACTGCTCATTATAGTAATATCCTATAGTATATTGATCACCCTATTCAAAATTGCAGAGCAATATCTCCTTTCCAGAAGGTTTAAACAAAAGCTTTTTAACTACAAAAACGTTGAAAAGACAAGGTCTATAAACGAAACATTCAAACGGGCCAACAAAGATATCTTAGTTGTGAATGCTGATCAACCTCTTGCGTTTACGCTTGGTTTCAGGCGACCTTTCATTGTGTTTAGTACTGGTTTAATTCAATTATTGGACTTTGATGAGCTAGAAGCAGTAGTAGAGCATGAGGCCTTTCACCAAAAAAAATATGATCCATTGGTAATCTTTATTTTACAGTTGATCTCACAGGCGTTATGGTTTGTCCCACTGACAAAATGGTGTTATGAAAATTACAAAATAATTAGTGAATTATTAGCCGATGAATATGCGATTAATAAAATGGGGACTGAATTAGGCATAAGCGCTGCTTTGTTGAAGTTAATTAAACATTGTTGCTCTGATAAATCCTCTCCTGTCCTTGTCCACTTCTCGCATGAATCAGTTAACTATAGACTTCAGGAATTAGTTGATCCTAAAAGTACAATTCCTTTAAGGGCTGATATTACCACGATTTTTGTCTCTATTTATGTTTTGATTATACTATTGGGAATGACTATAGTGATTGTCGGATGAYTTTCACTTGATTTTTTTATACCTTTACACTACACTTTGTAGTGTAAAATACAATAAAAGGAGATGTGTCATGAAAAAACAAGAAATCGGTACCTTTTTATTAAGAGTAATGTTGGGAATTACATTTTTGATGCATGGTTTGTCAAAATTCCAAAGTGGATTGAATAACATTTCTGGATGGTTTCAAACTATAGGCATTCCGGGATTTATGGCCTATGTAGTTGGTACAATTGAATGGTTGGAGGAATTGCTTTAATTTTAGGTCTTGGAACAAGAATAATTTCTGCTCTCCTTATATTCATTATGGCTGGTGCAATTGTTTATGTGAAATTTCCAGCAGGCTTTATGGGGAATGGAGAAGGTGCAGGATTCGAATTAGACCTTATTCTTATGATTATTGCACTTCACCTAGTATTAAATGGAAGCCGATTCCTATCGATAGATTCTAAGTTACCAAACCATAAAAAAGGACAAGATTCAGAAATAATAGCGAGTTAATAAGGATATACAATATCAAAGTGTTAAGTTTTATGCTCACCAAATTGAAACACATAGACTAAAGTCAAAAAAAGAGCTTATCAATTAAAGTGAACCCAAAAAATTAGACACTTTTTTTAGTTAGTTAGGCAGCTTTGAGGGCATGAACCGAGTAATCTACTGGGCTCATGCCTTTTAATTTCACCTTGATGCGTTGGTGATTGTAGTAATGGATATAATCTTCTAGTTCTTGTTTAAAATGCTCAAAAAATTGTTAGTCTTCAAGTAATATATATTGACGAACATATGTTCTTTATTATAAAATACAATCATGGGTAATAATGGTATAGTGGTTATTATCACTGACAAGTTCAAAAGGAAGCTTGGAAGTTACTCAAGGTTTGTAAAAAAAATTAGAACCAAAGGAGCTATTTAATTATGACAATGCGATTATCTCCCTATTTAATGATGAACGGAAATGCGAAGGAAGCGATCCAATTTTACGAAAAAGCATTGGGTGCAAAGGTCCTTTTTAATCAAACTTTTGGAGAAATGCCAGAAAACCCGGAATTTCCTATACCAGAAGAAGCAAAGGAACTTGTGTCACACGCAATGTTAAAGGTTGGAGAAACGGACCTCATGTTTTCAGATATGTTTCCAGGTCAAACTAGTCAAACTGGAGATCAAGTTACGATCTGTATTTCAAC
>NZ_JBFUIB010000445.1:0-3055 GCF_056402095.1 Peribacillus sp. P4_C12 | reverse complement strand
AAAGAAGGAAGACAGTGACCAACAATTAGTCGAAAGCCTGAAAACGATTGAAACAACAACTAGCTCTAATCACCTTAAAACAAGATATTCACCAGCCGTATTAAAAATTTCACAGGAAAATGGCATTGATTTAACTAAAATCAAAGGATCGGGAAGAGACGGAAGAATCACCCGGAAAGATTTAGTGAAACTTCTTGAAAAAGGAGTGAATAAAATTGAAGAAAATCAGGAATTGGCACCAACATTTATTGCTTCAAAACAAGATCCTGCTGAAAAATCGTTTTCTTCCATTGAGACATTAGTCCATTCAGTTGGCGATATAGAGATTCCTATTACAGGAATCAGAAAAACAATTGCAGCCAATATGGTGAAAAGTAAACATGAAGTCCCGCACGCTTGGATGATGGTCGAAGTCGATGCAACAAACCTTGTTAAGAATCGCGATTCATTAAAAGCTGAATTCAAGCAAAAAGAAGGCTATAATTTAACATACTTTGCATTTTTCATCAAAGCCGTATCACAAGCTCTAACCGAATTTCCGGAGATGAACTCTATGTGGGCTGGCGATAAAATCATTCAAAAAAAGGATATTAATATATCCATTGCTGTAGCTGCGAGTAATGCTCTTTTTGTTCCAGTGATTAAACATGCGGACGAAAAATCAATTAAGGGACTAGCCAGGGAGGTTCATGAACTCGCTCAAAAAATGCGAACAGGAAAGTTGAAACCAGAAGATATGCAGAACGGGACATTTACGGTTAATAACACGGGGGCATTCGGATCTATTCAGTCGATGGGGATTATTAACCATCCACAGGCAGCCATCCTTCAAGTTGAGTCTATCGTCAAACGTCCAGTAATCATTGATGATATGATCGCGGTAAGGAATATGGTGAATTTATGTTTGTCGATTGACCATCGGGTACTTGATGGTTTAGTATGCGGTAAATTTTTAGCTAGAATAAAAGAAATTATTGAAACTGCCTTTCAGGAAGGTGCCTCCATTTATTGAGAAAAATATACCTTACATATAAGGCGTGTTTAATTAACTGGAGGTAAATGTATGCGGACTGAAGCTGACATGATTGAATTAATAGTAAAAATTGCAGAAAAAGATGATCGAGTCCGTGCTGTGGGAATGAATGGTTCACGAACGAATCCGAAAGTTCCAAAAGATGTGTTTCAGGATTATGATATCGTTTATATTGTGACCGAAATGGAATCTTTCATACGAGACCATAAATGGATTGATGTTTTTGGTGAACGACTCATTATGCAAAAACCTGAAGAAATGTCATTATTTCCACCAGAATTAGGAGGGCGTTTCTCTTATTTAATGCAGTTTACAGACGGAAACCGTATTGACTTATTATTAGTTCCTTTCGATGAAAAAGATGTTTATTGCAAAGAGGATAAACTTACGATTATTTTAATGGACAAGGATAATTCCCTTCCTTCAATTCCTAATCCGACCGATGTAGATTATTGGATTAAAAAACCTTCTACCGAATTCTTTGATGATTGTTGCAATGAATTTTGGTGGGTATCAACTTATGTAGCAAAGGGTTTATGGAGAAAGGAAATTATATATGCACAAGAGCATCTTAACAATGTCAGATCAATGCTCATTCAAATGCTAGAATGGCAGGTAGGTATTGAAACGAACTTTTCAGTAAGCGTTGGTAAACACGGCAAATATTTGGAGGGTTTTTTGACAGAAAAGAGTTGGCAGAAGCTTCTTTCCACTTATGCAGATGGAAGTTATGATGGTGTTTGGAGAGCATTATTTTCAATGTGTGATCTTTTTGATAGTACAGCGATGTATGTTGGAAAACATTTGAATTATGAATATCCTTATGAAAATGAAAAGAGTGTTATTACATACCTAAAACATATCCAAAACTTATCGCCCAATGCTACTGACATTTTTTAAGTTTTTTTAGCAAACATGTAAGTTCAAATGAATTGGGGAATATAGGATGTATTTCTAAACAAGTGAAGTATAAGGTAATTGGAAGCTGATTTTTCCGATACTAGAGACATCTCCAATTACCTGTTCCCCCAAAACTGAACCTTCATGAAACTAGCCTCCTATTAATTCAAATTAAGCAACTTCTCAATTTATCCCATATACAATCACTCATCATTTATAGCCCAGCCTCGGATAAGCAGGCATTACTAAGGACTTCTCAGAAGAAACGACAGCCTTTTCCTGTCAGTAATACAACTAGATCAGTATGAAATGTTTGACATTATTTTTTTTTATGTTTAAAATTACTTTGAAATAGAGATATATGTATTCGAGATAAATATAAAGAATTCTGGAGGAATAAACGTTATGACAAAAGATTTTTACACGGCTATTAAAGAAAGACGTTCTTATTATGGAATCAATAAAGAAGTACAAGTTTCAGATGACAAAATAAAGGACATTGTTGAATTTGCAGTAAAATACACTCCATCAGCTTTCAATTCTCAATCAGCACGCCTTGTTGTGTTAACAGGTGAAGCACATGATAAATTATGGGAYATYACGACTGAAACGTTRAGAAAAGCRGTTGGAGRRGGAGATTTTACAGGTACTCAACAAAAAATGGATTCCTTTAAATCYGGWTAYGGAACMRTATTATTCTTKGAAGATATGGCKGTTGTGAAATCKCTTCAAGAACAATTYGCWWYATATGCTGATAAYTTCCCAATYTGGTCACAACAMRCTTCAGGTATGCATCAATTRGTTGTKTGGACAGCAYTGGAARCAGAAGGATTAGGAGCAACWTTRCAGCATTATAATCCACTAATTGATGATGAAGTGAAAAAWGAATGGARYATMCCAARTAAYTGGAAACTRATTGCKCAAATKCCATTTGGTAATCCAACWGCTYCAGYGGGAGAAAAAGAATTYCAACCACTTGAAGATCGTRTTAAATTTTATAAATAAAATGGATTAGGAAGAAATAACTTTTAGTAGCTGCATTACGTATTAGCGAAAAGTTATATATCTAAGAAGTTCATGACCCCCTAATGGCAGCGACACTAAAAAAGTCTTCTATTCGGG
>NZ_JBFUIB010000444.1:0-3065 GCF_056402095.1 Peribacillus sp. P4_C12 | reverse complement strand
AGGATACAGCCTTCACATCTTCATTATATAAAATGCCATTAACAACGTCGTGTGCACCATGCACAATATTTWATACGCCATCTGGAAGACCAGCCTCTTTAAACAGTTCAGCTAAACGATTAACCAACAACGGTGTTCTTTCAGATGGTTTTAATACAAATGTGTTTCCACATGCAATTGCGAGTGGGAACATCCAGCATGGAACCATCATCGGAAAATTAAACGGTGTTATTCCCCCGATTACTCCAATCGGGTAACGATACATTCCCGATTCAACACCAGTGGCAATATCCGGAAGCTGCTGTCCCATCATTAAAGTGGGTGCACCTGCGGCAAATTCAACACATTCAATCCCGCGCAAGACTTCACCGTAAGCTTCTTCATAACTTTTTCCGTTTTCCAGGGTAACGAGTCTAGCTAACTCCTCCCAGTTATCAACTAATAGTTGTTGATAGCGAAATAGAATACGAGCACGTCGAGGAACTGCGACCTTTCTCCATGTTTTGAATGCTTCTTTAGCAGTTGTAACAGCTCTATCTAAATCTTTTCTAGTCGAAAGCGGTACACGAGCAATGACCTCTCCTGTTGCTGGATTTGGTACTTCTTCAACCTGTTTACTTGTGGATTCTATCCATTGTCCGCCAATATAATTTTTCAACGTTAGTACATTTTTCGTTACTGCCATGGTGAAACCTCCTATTTTTAGATAACCGTCCTATGTATTTATTGAATCTGCAAAAGAAAGCGCATTCATATGACGGTATGTAAACTTATATGCATAAATTTCACTACATTTCGTCAACATCTAGTATAAATATTGACAACAGGAGAAGTCATCTGCTTAGCATTTGCCCCCTCCCCATTTCACATTRTTTCAGAATGATCTCATGGTTCATTTTATAATTCTTTATCAAAAATACTGGACAATCCCATTCACAGACAAGGTCCTTAGCCAAGGAAACGACCCAGTCCTTTGTAATATGATACTTTTTTCCATCAACAGTAATAAACACTTCACCGTCAGTCACATAGAAAACTTCCTGTTCTTCTAGATGCCACGTTCCTTTATCCGGTTCGCCTACCCATAGTTCCCACGTGTCAACACCTAGCTGTTGTGCTTCTTCTGCTGTAAGCTTTTTCGCAAAAAACATGATGATCCTCTCTCTTTCTTATAGGTAATTTTGAAGGAATAGGTTCTATAAACGTACTGTCTTAACATTTGTTTCTTTTAAACGTTTGAACTCTTTTTTCATAAAGTATATGGCAATGAGAACGCCTGGAATTTCTGCAGCAGGWCCTGCGTACCATATACCTTCTACACCCCAGAATTTCGGGAAAATAAATAGAAACGGGAACATGAACAACAGCATTTTGCTAACACTAATAAACGTTGCGGACCAGTTTCTCTCTTGTGCTTCGAAATAACCGGAGATAAGCAAGCTGACTGCATTAAGCGTAAACAAAGAATTGAATACAACTGTCGTCCAAATGCCCAGTTTCTGCAATTCAGGATTACCCACGGAAAAAAATGACACAATTGGATCTGCAAAAATGATTAGTATGGCTGTCACAATCACAAAGAAGGCAACCGTAAAAATGAGTCCCATCTTAATTGCTTGTTTAACACGATCAAGGTTGCCTGCACCGTAATTATAACTAATGATCGGTTGAAGTCCTGTCATCCCACCGAGCGCTGCTAAGGCGARCATATTTGTAATGTAACCGTTTTGAATCGTGAAAGCGGCAACGTGCAGCCCACCACCGTAGCTTTGCAGCATGTTGTTGAAGAAAATAATGGCAAAAAACATCATGAACAGACTCGAGAAAGATGCAAAGCCCGTCCAAGCCACTTCACCGATCGTCTTGAGATTAATCATCATATCTTTCATTTTTGGCTTAAGTTTTGTTTTACCAAACCAGAAATAAAAGATCAGGAAAACAGGGATCGATTGCGAAATCGTATTGGCCCATGAGGAACCCATCATCCCCATGTCATACTTCGTTACCATAATCCATTCTGTAATCCCACCAACAACTGCTGCGACTAACCAACTGTTCATTGATAATACAGGTTTTTCATCGATATTTGTTAAAACACTTAATACAACGGCCAATATCGTTAATGGCAATGAAATCCAGAGCAGTCGGCTATATTGCACCGCATATGGAAGCGCTTCATCACTTGCTCCGAATAAGGTCATAATTTGATTTTCAAAGACCACTCCAATTACAGCGAGCAAAATGGAGAGGAAAAGAGTAAACCATAAGGTTTGTCCCATAATACCTCTAGCTTCTTCGATTTTCCCTTTTCCAAGTCGAAGTGAAATGACCGCTCCGGCTCCCACACCCAAAAGTACGCCAAGCATACGGGTAATAACCATGACCGTAAATCCAATTCCAATCCCTTCGACTTCCAGCTCCTGAAAGCCACTGACGAAATAGCCATCGACAACCGCTGCAACTCCTAGAATCGCGTTAGCCATAATTCCTGCCAAAGCAAATCGTAAATATAGTAACGGAATACTTTTGGTTCCCAGCACTGAATCATACGCTGGCTTATTCATTACTTCTACTTGCTCTATCTTCGATGACGGACGGTTGTCTGCTATTTTCATGAGCATATCCCCCTATAAATAATTGATGTAGTAAGTTAAGCTCAATTAATTCGCATACCAACCTACAGGCTTGGCATGCTGGTGGATATTGATTTGCTTCGTTTCCATAAAGTGCTCCAGCCCAACAGCACCTAAAGCTCTGCCTATTCCACTTTGTTTATATCCTCCCCAAGGACCTTCAACATAAGCGAGATGATAACTATTAATCCAAGTAATTCCCGCACGCAGTTTACTAATGACACGTTTTGCTCGATCCATATCTTCAGTAAATACAGCACCAGCTAATCCATAAATGGAATCATTCGCTTTTTGGATGGCATCATCCTCATCTGTAAATTTCTGTACAACAAGGACTGGACCAAAAATCTCTTCCTTAACAATACGCATATTCGCATTTACATCAGCAAAGATCGTTGGCGCAATAAAAAATCCTCGATCAAGCCCATTTTC
>NZ_JBFUIB010000443.1:0-3069 GCF_056402095.1 Peribacillus sp. P4_C12 | reverse complement strand
GGTGAAAATGCAATACCGGATGAGGATTTATTTGCAAAAATTTCTTTTCGTTTACGAGTGGGTGCATTAATTGATTCCAACATTATGCAACTGTTGCCTTTAGAATTTGCAAAAGGGTTAGTCAGTGAACTATTAAATGGAACAAGTGAAAGTGAAGCCGATGAAAATAAAATGGAACAGATACAAGCCAACCCAACACAGAGTAATTCTCCTCAAGAGCCGGTATCATTCCAAAATCCTGTATCGAATCAGCCGACAAATGAGAATTATGGACAAAGTGGTTACCAAACAAAACCGACATACAAAATACCGAATGAACCGCAACATTTTGGAGCTTCATCCGTTTCAACAGGACGACCGGTAAATGTTCAGCCAGCCAGTTTTTCCAGTTTTCAGCCGTATCAGCTTCAAGAGTCCGAAACGAAAAATCTTAGCATGCTGATGGATATCCCATTGCAAGTAACCGTAGAGCTTGGGAGAACCAAGCGTTCTGTCAAAGAAATTCTAGAGCTGTCATCTGGTTCTATAATTGAATTGGATAAATTAGCAGGTGAACCGGTGGATATCCTGGTAAACAGCCGCTTAATTGCAAAAGGCGAGGTTGTTGTGATTGATGAAAACTTTGGAGTTCGTGTTACGGATATTATGAGTCAGAGCGATCGACTAAAAAACTTAGATAAATTTGGAGGACAAAAAAATGGCAAATAAAATTTTAATTGTTGACGATGCAGCATTTATGAGAATGATGATAAAAGATATCCTTTCTAAAAATGGTTTTGAAATTGTTGGAGAAGCAGCAGATGGTGCTCAGGCAGTAGAGAAATATAGAGAAACGCATCCGGATCTTGTAACAATGGATATTACTATGCCTGAAATGGATGGAATCACAGCATTAAAAGAAATTAAAAAGGTAAATCCGCAAGCGAAGGTCATAATGTGTTCTGCAATGGGGCAACAAGCAATGGTTATTGATGCAATCCAGGCAGGGGCAAAAGACTTTATCGTGAAACCATTTCAGGCAGACAGGGTATTGGAAGCCATAAATAAAGCATTAAGTTAATGAAGTAAGAGGGTGTCTTCATATTGTATTCTATTAAAAAATGGCTTCAGATCTCACTTGTGATAGCAGTTTTCTTCTCAGGGGCCATTCAGGCGAGTGCGGAAGATATTGATAAGCCAGTGAAGGATGTTTATGAACAGCCAGATGATTTGAAAACGGATAAATCAAAAGACTCCCAAACTACCAAACAAGCTTCAAATCCCGAACAAGTGGGGATAACTATTTGGGAGTTTCTAAGGATGATCTTTGCGACCATTTTTGTGGTGGGGCTTTTATATATCATATTAAAGTTCATAAATAAAAAAAGTAAATCGTTTCAAAAAGCAAATTCAGTAGAGAATTTAGGCGGCACAAGCCTTGGAGCAAATCGATCGGTTCAGCTTGTTAAAGTGGGCGGTAGAATATTAGTAGTCGGAGTTGGCGAAAACATACAGCTCTTGAAAGAAATAGATAATCCCGAGGAATATGAGCAGTTAATGAAAGATTACAACGAAAAAATGGATCAAATGATTCAGCCAGGAGAATTTGCGACGAAATTGAAAAATAAGTGGCTGAAAAAAAGAGAAATCGAAACTAATAGTTTTTCCTCAGAGTTCAAAAATCAGCTCGATCAAATGTCTGGTAGTAGGAAGAATCTGTTAAATGAGCTTGAAAGGAAAGGAAGAGACAATGAATGAGTTCATGGAGTTTTTTAATAACAGCGATCCCACTAATGTCTCTACTTCCGTCAAACTTGTTCTCCTGATGACTGTTTTATCGCTTGCTCCAAGCATTTTGATTTTAATGACATGCTTTACAAGAATCATTATTGTCCTCAGTTTTGTGAGAACGTCGCTTGCTACACAACAGATGCCTCCGAATCAAGTCCTGGTTGGTCTAGCTCTTTTTATGACATTTTTTGTAATGGCACCGACATTTCAGGAAGTGAACGAAAAAGCATTAACTCCTCTATTTAATGAAGAAATAGAATTAGAAGAGGCGTATGAGCAGACTGCGATTCCTTTTAAGGAATTTATGAGTGCCCATACAAGGCAGAAGGACTTGGCCTTATTTCTAGAATATGCCAAGGTCGATAAGCCGGAAACGATACAGGATATTCCCTTGACCGCATTTGTACCAGCTTTTGCAATTAGTGAAATCAAAACAGCCTTCCAAATAGGTTTTATGATTTTCATTCCATTTCTGGTTATTGATATGGTCGTTGCAAGTGTCTTGATGTCGATGGGGATGATGATGTTACCACCAGTCATGATTTCCTTGCCGTTTAAAATCCTCCTCTTCATTCTTGTTGACGGTTGGTATTTAGTAGTGAAGTCTTTATTACAGAGTTTTTAAGCAGGTGAGAAAAAATGAGCGCAGAGTTTGTTATTGATGTAGCAGAAAAAGGAATTTATATGGTATTGATTATCGCTGGCCCCTTGATGTTGATAGCTCTTGTTGTAGGACTATTAGTAAGTATCTTTCAGGCGACCACACAGATTCAGGAACAAACCTTGGCCTTCGTTCCGAAAATTGTGGCTGTATTATTGGCACTTATTTTACTCGCTCCATGGATGCTAAGTCATCTATTATCATACGCAAATGAAATATTCGGTAACTTGAATCGATTTGTAGGGTAGAGAATGGAGGATATATTTCCGTACTTTCCTGCATTTTTATTAATAGTGGTCAGGGTTACAACCTTTTTCGTGGCAATGCCGATTTTTTCGTATCGATCTATACCGATACAGCATCGAATCGGACTTGGGATTTTCCTTGCTTGGATTATGTACTATACCATTGAAGCGCCGGTTCTAGCTTTGGATGTCACATTTTATTTATTAATCATAAAGGAAGCATTTGTAGGGCTTTTCATCGGGTTTGCTGCCTATATGATTTTATCAGCGGTTCAAGTTGCAGGTGGGTTAATTGACTTTCAAATGGGTTTTTCAATTGCCAATGTCATCGATCCGCAAACAGGGGCTCAAAGTCCATTAATGGGACAATATCTATATACGATTGCCTTATTA
>NZ_JBFUIB010000442.1:0-3073 GCF_056402095.1 Peribacillus sp. P4_C12 | reverse complement strand
GCACTGTTCACTGCTGCATATTCTTCGGATACTAAGACATTATTCTTATCACTAGGTTCAATACCTACTGCAATAATGACCGGAGCTCTTAGAGGATTCTTTTTTTGTCTTTCCATCTTACTTATTAAACTCTCCGGAGTATCATCTGCATTTTCAATTCTTGTTATCTCTTCAAAGACCTGCCCAAGTTTATTTCTTCCTTCTCCTGTTAGTACAAAAAAACGCCAAGGCTCTGTTCGATGATGATTAGGCGCATATGTTCCAGCTTCAATTATTTGTTCAATCAATTCTTTTGGTACCGGATCTTGTTTAACAACCCCAATACTTCTTCTCGTTTTTATAGCTTCAATAGTTTCCATGTAATCTCTCCTTATCCCTTTATCTCTAAAAGTTTCTGCTTTAGTTCATTCTCCATCGCGGCCAGTTCCTGTTCAGCATGTCGACGTTTATGCCTGCCTTCTTCTTGAATTCGCATTGTTTCTTCAAGCGTGGAAATTAAATTAGCTTGGGTGTTCTTTAATGTTTCAATGTCGACAAGCCCTCGCTCATTTTCCTTAGCCGTTTCAATGGTATTTGTTTTCAGCATTTCCGAGTTTTTTAATAGCAAATCATTTGTCGTTTTGGAAACCTGCTTTTGTGCCTCCACAGCATGACGCTGTCTGATCAAGGTCAATGCAATTGCAACCTGATTTTTCCAAAGTGGAATGGCCGTCATAATCGAAGATTGGATTTTCTCGACAAGCGCCTGATTTGTGTTTTGTATCAGCCTAATTTGCGGGGCGCTTTGAATGGTGATTTCACGACTCAATTTCAAATCATACAGCCTTTTATCTAATCTTTCAGCAAATTGGCGCATATCATTGACTTCTTGAAACTTCATTTGATCATTGCTTAATTCCGCAGACTTCTTTAGCTCTGGAATTGTTTTCTCATGGATTTCTTCAAGTTTAATTTCCCCCGCTGCAATGTAGACATTTAACGCTTGAAAATATTCCTTATTCGTTTCATAAAGCTTTTCAAGGATTACGATATCCGATAGCAGGATATTCTTGCTCCGATCGAGTTTTACACTGATTCGATCAATTTGAGCCCCTGTTTTTTGATACTTAGAAAGTACTTCCTGTACAGATCCCGTCAACTTCCCGAACATACGCGCAAAAAATGAGGGCTTATCCGGTTTAAGCTCATCCGGGCTCAGATCGTTTAACTTCTTCATTAAATCACTGATAATGTCGCCCACTTCACCTACATCCTTTTTTTGTACATGCTCAAGCATCGAATTCGAAAAGGTTAATAGCTTTGATTGAGCGGGTGTACCATAGGAAATCATCGCCTGGTGATTTGTTGGGTCAATTTGTTCAGCAAGCTGGTAGGCTTTTGCCCGGTTTTCTTCCGGAATGACATCAATCAGTTTGACCGGCTTCGCTTCCTGGGGAGAAAGTTTCTCCAACTGCTGCACCTCGTCAAATGGATTGGCTAAAAGATCATCAATTAAATTGGCGTTAGTCGTATTATTTAACAGGTTTGGATCATTATTATTCATTTTAACCTCCTGCTTTCATCGATTACTTGTGACTCTTTTCTAGTTTTAATGGTTTGCTTCGCAACGTCCAATTCAAAGTTGAGGTTATCTATATCATCGGCAATCACTTTATATAAATCCTTTTCTATTGTTTTGGTAAGATCCTTTAAAGTTTTACGTGTTTCTGTTAAAGATAGTTCAAGCTCCTTATTCTTTCTGGGCTGCTGAGATAAAAAAACATATTTCTCTGCCAACTCCGTGGCTGAATCCAGATGGGAATAATAAAATTGTTCCGCCTGGTAAAAGCGCTTCGGTTCTTTTTTGGTAAGACTATATATTTTCCTGATCATCTTTATCATATCCTTCCTCTGTTTAAAAGAAGAGATATGCCTGACCGAAATTAGTGCCTTTTGCACTCGCCATATTTTCGGTTTTGCTTCACTTAAATTTTTCTTTATATATTGATATTCTTTTCTTGTCAATTCATGTTTTTTGAGGAATCGTGAGGAAAAGTAGACGGAACTTAGCCAGTATGCGAGGCCCCCTCCAACTATGGAAAAGACAACAGAAAGAACAAACGATTGATTCAATGCAAAATAGCTAATCAGCCAAACCGGCAAAACCATTGGAATTGCAATTAATATTGGGACAACATCAGCAAGAAAGCGATTCATTTTCATTACACTCCTGACTTACGCTCTTTTCTATATATACGATTATCACAGTAATTGGTTTCAAGATGGAAGAAAATTTTCTCCTACTTAAACGATATAGGAACAGGATGGTTTCTGCAAATTTAGCGATGAATTTATATTTTCATTGGAACATGCCCCCTCTTCATTATACTCCTTTTAGGCTATCGCCTTGTCACTTTACTAAAACTCACATAAGTTATAGGGTATCTATCCCGTTTGCAAAGGAGAGCTAACTATGAATTTACACGGTTTTTATCCTTTTCCACAACAAAATGGAAATCATCAGTACATTCAGGCTAATTTCAACCCATACTTCCAACAACCCGAACGATATGAATATGTACCACAGCAAGATTGGAATTTCCAGCAGATTCAAGACGATCCATATAACCATTTGCCCGAGGAGTTTGATTTTGAAAGACAACCGCCGCAAACTCAACAAATTGAAAGAAGAGTTCGGGAGCTTGAGCGTCAAAATGAGCAACAAACGCGAGAAATCAATCGACTGAACCAAGAGATTACGCGGGTGAATCGAGAAGTGAACCGTGTTAACCAGGAAATAACTAGGCTAAGCCAAAATGATCAGCGTCATACGAACAGATTGAACAGACTTAATCAAAGACTGCGGGCCGTGGAAAGGAACTTGAGCATCCCATTCTCCGCTACAGATGATGGCTTTTAGGAAAAAAACAGCAGGAGCTCATTATGGGCCGCTGCTGTTTTTTTACGTTTTCACTAGCTCTTTCATCAAAAGAACATAAAATTAATCAAACGATTGATTAAGAGGTATAAAGCTTAACAAAACGGTCATTTCGGGTTACCTTAACTGATTTGCCAGTTCTCCAAACTATCATCC
>NZ_JBFUIB010000441.1:0-3094 GCF_056402095.1 Peribacillus sp. P4_C12 | reverse complement strand
GGGAAAGGAAGGAATTAGCATGTCCTTTTCCCTTATACCTTTCTTAGTAGGAATGCTTGTGGCCATTTCCGTATTTAGGGCATCGGGGGCACTGGATTTTATTGTACAGTTATTAAATCCGTTGCTTGCCCTGCTTCATTTTCCAGCAGAGGTTTTACCACTTGCGATAATCCGCCCGATATCAGGTACGGCAGCTTTAGGAATGACCAGTGACTTAATTTCAGTTTATGGGCCGGATTCCTTCGTTGGGCGCTTAGCTGCCACCATTCAGGGTAGCACAGATACCACATTCTATGTTTTGACCGTTTATTTTGGAGCTGTGGGAATCAAGAAAATGGGTGATGCGCTCAAGGTTGGACTTTTAGCGGATCTAATCGGAATTGTAGCTGCTGTTGTCGTTGTAACTCTCGTATTCGGAATGAAATAAAAGTCACGGAAATGGATCATTCCATTTCTTTTTTTTGTCCTTATACGTAAATTGTTTTTTTGCAAAAGACCGACAAGTTTTTTTTATTAAAATCAAACCATCATCTAAAAGATACATTTTTTTGTATGGAAAAATAAGCTATGTTACACTCATTATGGAAACCAACCCATTTAACCGTCTGTATAATTGGTGTAATAATAAAAGAAAAGCTCTTAATCACGAAAAACCTTTTGTTTTTGCCTCTCTATATGTAATAATTGTATGATTGTGTATGTATAGACAATAACAAACGAATGATTATACTATGGGGTGAAGATAGATGGAACGATTACAAAAGGTGATAGCTCATGCTGGACTGGCTTCCCGTCGTAAGGCAGAAGAGTTGATTTTAGAAGGTAAGGTAAAAGTGAACGGCAAAGTAGTGAAGGAATTAGGTGTGAAGGTCGGTCCTAATGACAAGGTTCAGGTTAATGAAGTCCCACTTGAAAAAGAAGCTCCGGTTTATTTCTTATTCTATAAACCGCGTGGTGTTATATCTGCAGTTTCGGATGATAAGAATAGAAAAGTTGTAACGGACTATTTCCCTTACATTAGTGAACGGATTTATCCAGTTGGCCGCCTGGATTATGATACTTCTGGTTTATTGCTTTTAACGAATGATGGTGAGTTTGCAAACACGTTAATGCATCCGAAACATGAAGTAGATAAAGTGTATGTGGCAAAAGTGAAAGGAATGCCATTACGTGAAAGCTTGAAAAAGTTAGAAAAAGGAATTAAGTTGGAGGACGGTAAGACAGCTCCAGCTAAGACTAGGGTTCTGTCAACTGACAAAAAAAAGCAAACGGCTATTGTGGAAATCACTATACACGAAGGAAGAAATCGACAAGTCCGCCGGATGTTTGAAGCAATTGGTCATCCTGTAATTAAATTGAAGCGGGAACAATATGGCTTTTTAACTTTAGCAGGCTTAACTGCTGGTGACTCCCGTGAATTGACTCCACATGAAGTCAAATTAATGCGAACTTTAGCAACAACCGAGCCTAAACAACGGAGAATGTAAGGAAGAAGTTATCCCGTATTAATAGGTTGAAACCACTACCCCATTCTTCTAACTAGAGGGATAGGTGGTGGAAAACAACCTGTAAATACCCTTTCTTTCCTAAAACGGAAAAGAGTGTCACAAAACCTTCGGAAATGTAAAAAATATGGACATAGTGTTAAATGGTATGATGGTATGGTTAAATTTTAGTGTTGCCTTAGGAGGATTTCTATGGATAAAAAAAAGCGACGCCTAGTTAGCAGAACCATCATTCTTCTGCTGTTAGGTGCAGCTTTAGTGTTTGCCCTTTATACAAACTTCACTAAAGAAAAGAATGAAAGTCTTCGAAAAGGATCAGATGCACCTAATTTCGTTTTGACGGATATGGAAGGCAAAGAGCATATGTTGTCCGACTATAAAGGAAAAGGTGTCTTTTTGAACTTTTGGGGTACATATTGTAAGCCGTGTGAATATGAAATGCCTTATATGGAAAGTCAATATAAAAACTACAAAGACCAGGGCGTTGAGATATTAGCGGTGAATGTTGGGGAATCTGACTATGCTGTCAACAATTTTATTGCAAAACATAATCTTACCTTTCCTGTCATGATCGATAATGGTAGTAAAGTAGAGAATGCCTATCGCGTGGATATTTTGCCGGTCACCTTTTTGATTGATAAAGAGGGAGAAGTGGTAGATATCATTACCGGAGCTTTGACAGAAGAGAGCATCCAAAAGCATATGGAGAGAATTAAACCATAATATTGGGGAGTTTTTGACATGAATGAAGTAAAATGCGATTGTGGTCATGTAAATCCGTTTGGTACAAAAATTTGTAGCAAATGCGGGATGGTACTTGGAAACGAAAAAGAAAACAAGCTTATTGATATGCGATATGAAGGTAGTGCCAGACGCTCACAAACCTATAAAAAAACAATCATTGATAAGATATGGAACTTTTTTTCTTCCGTTAAGGTAGGAGTGACGCTCATTGTCATTGCCTTAGTTGCTTCAGCGATTGGTACAATATTGCCACAGGAAATGTACATCCCTTCGACTGCGAYGCCGGCAGAGCATTATGAATTAGAATACGGCTGGTTCGGAAAGGTGTATTATGAACTTGGATTTCATAATTTGTATAGTTCATGGTGGTATTTGATTATTATTGGCATGTTAGGCATATCACTTTTGATTGCCAGTATTGATCGCTTTTTTCCTTTATATCGTTCATTGAAAAAACAAGGAGTCACACGTCATGACGGTTTTATGAAACGTCAGAGAATTTATGGAGTGACAAAGCTGGATGAACAGGATATCGACCTTGAAGATGTGAAAAAGAGATTGAAAAAGCAGCGTTATCATATACGAGAGGAAAGCGGTAATATTCTTGCTGAAAAAGGCCGTTTTTCACGTTGGGGACCCTACGTAAACCATATCGGACTTATCATTTTTTTAATTGGGGCGTTATTGCGCTCTGTCCCCGGGATGTATATAGACAAAGTTCTCTGGCTCCGAGAAGGTGAGACGAAAGAAATTCCGGGTACAAATGGGGAATATTATCTCCAGAATAATGGGTTTACCTTAGAGGTGTATGACAAGGAAAATAAAGAGGATGAGCAATATAGTGC
>NZ_JBFUIB010000440.1:0-3098 GCF_056402095.1 Peribacillus sp. P4_C12 | reverse complement strand
GAATTTCATAGGCCGGATGATTTGATGGAGATTGTGGAGCGGATTAGTAAGAAGGTTTAGGTTTAAGGAGGGTTTTTTGAGGGATTTGAACTCTAAAAGTGTTGATACAACTATGATTCCCCGCATTTTTGTGACCACATTTGTGACCACGAAATTAGAGGTAAAAAGAATGTTGTTTACCAAAAATGTGACCATGATTGTGACCAAAAAAATAAAAAATAAGGTCGTATAGCTTGTATTTTAAGGTTTCCATTTATGTGAATTATCTCCCCCCAATTGCAAAAAATTGGWGGGGTTTTTATTTTGTTGAGTGCAATTTAATTGTAAATTTCACTTTATAAATAAAAACCATTAGGAGCTACGTTCGTTACCTCTTTATATTTGACTTAAATGAGTTTGAAAATCTTCTTTAAGCTAAATATAAATCCTTGAGTATTTTATCATAATTGTCTAAAAAAAATATTCCTTACCCTCCCCTCTAAATTTCCGCAATTTTGGAAAAAATAAACTTAGGAGGGATTATTGATGGCTCGCAGAAAAAGAAAAGCTACTTTCAAAAGTAGTGAACTTATTTTACTTACTCTTTTTTTAGGATTATTTCTTATATTTTATATTTTACATTTAATTGCCTTATTCTTAGACTATTTTATTAGCCTTTCAAGGGATTGGAATTTTTTCCAGTGGGGATACCTTTTTGCTCTCTGTATAGGAATATTCTTTTCCCTTCACAAATATAAATTAATGAAGAAAAATGAACAAGCCCTAATTAAAAAACAAAAAGAAAGAGAAAGATTAGAAAAACTAAAAAATGAGGCTGACCTCGATAACCTAAAAATGATGCCACATAGGGATTTTGAATATTACATAGCAGACTTATTTTCTTTGAAAGGGTACGAAGCTACAGTTACTTCGGCAAGTGGAGATGGTGGAAAAGATATTATATTAAGAAAAGAAGGCTATACTTCAATAGTTGAATGTAAGAGATACGCTACTAAAAAAATCGGACGTCCCGAAATTCAAAAGTTTCACAGTGCTTTAATCGACATACAAGCTCACGAGGGATTTTATGTTACAACTAGCTCCTTTGCTAATACGGCTGTACATTATGTAGCTAATAAGCCTATTATACTTATTGATGGTCAACAATTAATTAATATCATTAGTGAAATCAATATAAATAAATCTAATTAAGAATTAGTTCTTCTATTATACCACTAATCAAGTTGTGTTCACCTAACAGCACCATTTTATCGTACTTATAGTGAAGTGTTTGAGTTTGAGTATAATCCTAAAAACATAAGTATTAACATCGTAGTGATACGACCAGTGTATTACAGTCAAGGAAAGGTCAATATAATATCAGTGAATTTGAATCAGGTGTTTAATTTATGTATTCTAAACGGAAGCATCAATTAATCATGTAAAATTAAGATGGCTAGGTGTAATGTGAATACAAATCCAAATTGTTAACGTTATGGGGCTCGTAACACCTCAAAGTTGGAGGAATTTAACCATTGGAAAACCTACATTTTTATCACCCAAGGTTCTGAATTTTTCATTCTTTTTATATTCTCTCCCCGTCACGCTACTAATTCACAATTATTCTGTGTCCCAATTTTGAATGTCTACTCAAAAATATTAAATAAGAATTTCTCCATTGGATTACTCGATACGAAATCATTATTAATTGATAATAAAAAGCATCTTTTTTAAAATAACGATGCTAATACTTTTTATTTATAGTCCTCTATTAAAGAAATAATTGATATTAAATATCCATTTATTTTTTTGAATTCTTTATGGTCAGACTTAATATCACCTATTCTTTTTATCCCATGAAAGAATTTATTCCTCATTCTTTTTGCTATAAAAAATAAAAATAAAATTTTATCTCTAATATCATTTCGTTTAAGAGATTTTGCCAATCTTTCAAATGATTTTTTGGCAGTTATATTATACGAATCTGCCTGATTATAAAGTGTACTTAAAAATAAATGTTCATCCTTCATGTATTTCTGGTAAAAGTGATTGAATGATTTATTTATTTCGTCTACTAATTTTCCACTTATTTCATTTCCGGTCTTCACATCTCTAATAACTAACCCATTTAATTCTTGTTTTATGTCTAATTTATTATCCACGCTTTAAATTCACTAATTTTCATTGTGTCTGCAACAAAAATACTTGTCCTCGACTGATTTTCAAATAAACTCCAGATAAAAGTAAAATTTTTAGCTTCTTCTAATCCTTGGTCATTAGTATTATATGTACTTAAAACCCATTCTGTTATACTCATCCCATCTCTCCTATTCTTATTTATTTCTCTTCAATTCTAATTGTCTTAATTACTTATATATATTAATTTAATGTACCTTTTATGCTGTTTTCCTACAAAACACCCTTCTTATTCAACACCTTAGGAAAAGTTTTTCGTTTCAAGTTGACAGAGTAAAAAAGATACCAAAATTAACAGCACAGTTATATTTTACTATATTTTTTGTATTTTTTGGAGGTATTCATTATTTTTTATAGAATATTGACCTATAACAATTATTAAATAGGAGGAGGGTCATAAAATGGTAAATTACTTAGATAATATTATTTTAGATGAATTATCATTAAGCAAAGAGAAAGGAAAAATATCGGATTTAAAATTGTTAATCCGTGAGCGTGATATAGATAAGGAAATTTTGGAAAAATTACCTCCAGAAAGCTTTGGAAATCTGGAAGATAATATTGAAGTAATCGGTAGTAATGGACTTATTGCGTCATTTAATAAAATCAATGATGAAAAATCTGATATAATTGAAAGTTTGAGTAACATTGAATACATTGGTTTAACTTCAAATCACGATGAAATAATACTTAAATTTAGTGAAGATGAAAAAGGGATAGGATATTATAATTTTACCAATGAATTCTTTGAAGAGATGTTCGAAATGGGGAAATTTTTTAAATTCTGTATTAAAAATAATTATCGTGATTTAATTAGAGAAACTTTGGAACAACTTTTTGAATTAATGGGTAATATAGAAATGCAATATAGGTGCATTAGACATAACGATGAATTATTAATTAGAGGAATTACTTCTAAAAGG
>NZ_JBFUIB010000439.1:0-3100 GCF_056402095.1 Peribacillus sp. P4_C12 | reverse complement strand
GGTTACTATGCTATTACTATTAATGTATTAGGAATTCCACTAGTGCTTATTACTAATAATGTAAGTAAGGTTTATTTGCAGAAGTTAGGAGAGGACTATAGAAAAGGTAATTCTGTCTGGGACACTTTTCTTTCCGTTATAAAAGTAATGGGAAGTTTATCAATTATTGGATTCTCTTTTTTAGCTATAATTGGACCAAATCTCACAGAGTTAGTGTTTGGAGAAGGATATACAGAATCAGGAAAATATATATCCATACTTTGTTTTATGTTTGCATTTAGGTTTGTTGCATCCTCGATTATAGGATCATATGTAATTTTTAATAAACAATTTATGGATACAATGTTTCAAACTATATTAGTACTTTCAGGTATAATAATATATTTTCTTTCAGATTTATTTAATTTAAGTATATATAAATATTTTGAGTTAATAAGTATAGTTTATGGAATTATCTATTTACTTATTATTATTAATATTGGATATTTGTGCAAACGTCAAAATATAAGATAAAAATTATATCTTTTAAATGTATTATATTTACTTATCTCAACTGTTATTTCATGCTTTTATAATAATAAACTAGGAATATATAGGCTTAAGTATTTAATAATTTTTGTTTTAATTGATATCGCTATGATAGCAAGTCTATTAGTAGTGATTAAAATATAATCTATTATTGTTGTCCTCTCATCTCTTTTTTCTTTTCCCGAAATTTCAAAAGGGGTATTTATACAACAACTAAAAAATTTAAACATTATAGTATACAGATATCATTAGAAATTTGTCGGTATATTCGTTGCGCAATCCCAAAAGTAGAAAAAATAAATTCGAATTGAAAGGTTCATTAGCTTTAAAGTGTCGGATTAATATATTAAACGCTATGTAAGGTGATGAAATATATTAATTGCTAAGTATGATACACATATTAAGAAGGGGGAAAAAAAAATGAAAATTGCTGTTGCTGGAACTGGTTATGTTGGATTAGTGACCGGTGTTTGTCTTGCGGAACAAGGGCATTCTGTTACTTGTGTTGATGTAGATGAAAGAAAAATAGCTCTAATGGAGGCTGGTATTTCTCCTATTTATGAAAAAGATCTTGAACAGTTAATGGCCCGAAATATGAATAGATTGAATTTCACATCAGATTATAAAGAGGCTTATAGAGATGCAGATGTTATTTTTATTGGGGTTGGTACACCAGAAAAGAAAGATGGTTCAGCTAATTTAAGTCATGTCTTTTCAGTAGCTATGCAAATTGCTGAGAGTATTGAGAAAGATTGTGTTGTGGTTGTTAAATCAACAGTGCCAATTGGTACAAATGATAAGTTAGAAGATATGATCAGAAACAACTTAACTCAAGATGTAAATGTATATGTCGCTTCAAATCCAGAGTTTTTGGCACAAGGTACGGCGGTTAGAGATACATTATACCCGTCAAGGATCGTTATAGGAGTAGAAGAGGAAGTTGCTGGAGATATTTTAAGAGGGGTTTATAAAGGTTTTGATGCGCCTACAGTTGTTACTAATAGGAAGAGTGCGGAAATGATAAAGTATGCTTCCAATGATTTTCTTGCCTTGAAAATATCATTTATAAATGAAATAGCAAATCTCTGCGAAATTATTGGAGCTGACATTGAAGATGTTGCTCTTGGAATGGGTTATGATAGTCGTATAGGGAATAAATTTTTAAATGCAGGGATAGGTTACGGGGGATCATGTTTCCCTAAAGATACAAAAGCGCTACACTGGTTAGCGAATTTTCATGATAATGAATTAAAGACTATTAAGGCAGCTATTGATGTGAATGAAAATCAAAAGTTAAAATTAATTAAGAAATCTCGGAAGTATTTTGATAGTTTCAGTGGGGTTAATATAGCTGTTTTGGGATTAACATTTAAACCAGGAACTGATGACTTAAGGGAAGCACCAACTCTAGTTAATATTCCTATTATGTTAGAGGATGGATGTAATTTAAAAGCATGGGATCCTGTTGGTGTTGATAACTTTAGGGGAATATATCCAGACGGAATAACCTACTGTAATACCATTGAAGATACCATTAAGGATGCAGATATATGTTTTATCTTTACAGAATGGGATGAAGTCAAAAACTTTGATCTATCTAAATATAGTGAACTTATGAAAACTCCAATCATACTTGATGGTAGAAATTGCTACGATTTAAATAGTGCTAAAAAAGCGAAGATGATTTATGATTCGATTGGCAGAGAGACCATAAATAGTTTAGAGGCTTTACTTGTGTAGCTTATAGCAATTTTGGCTGATTTTTGATTTCAGTGCCTTTAATTCGACAATCCTGGAAAGTTAAGCTGACAACATAACATGAAAAGTACACATAACCTTAAGAATATAAAATCATAATTTTTAATGAAAGCTTTTCGAATTGATCTTAATGACCTAAGTGGAACTGTAAAATATCAAAATAGATAGATTGATTTGATGATGGCTTATCCTTTACTTTTTCCAAAATATTCAGATGAAAAACTCTGTTTATGGGATTTGGAATACCGGGATTTCATATGTGGGGTTGGCTACAAATATGCAGGAACCACCCGTTTTACACGAATAGAACCTTAAGCAAAGTAAATGGAGAATTGTATTGGATTAGAACATTTAAAAAAACTATATGGTATAACGCTTCATCTTATTTTTTCGGAAGGAAATGTCAGGGATATTAGTGTAATTACAATAGTGGAAAAAATGAGGGATTTTAAATTGTGCTACTTATTTCTTCTACCTTCTTACTTCAAATTTTTTGTTGATTGAACGAATAGATGTTAGTTAGCATAAAAATTGTAAGAAAATCCAAAAAAGGATGGAAACGATGCAGATATTCATAATTTCAGTCATTCTATTAGTCCTATTCTCTATTCCTATGATTTATTCTAGAAAGCACAATAAAGACCTATTCTCACCAGTAATGATTTCTCTGTTCTTGATAATAATTACTAATATTCCTTATTTAATGTCTATTTCAGGAAACTATAACATCCTAAATTCATTAGTTCGATGGCGTATATCAGAAATAGACATAGATTTCGCGATTGCTAAGTATGCAGTTGTGTTAGTAATAGGG
>NZ_JBFUIB010000438.1:0-3104 GCF_056402095.1 Peribacillus sp. P4_C12 | reverse complement strand
CATATATAGGTGTAAACAGCTTGATTTTACGAAATGAGTCAATTCATTAATGAATTTTATTCTCTTAAAAAGCCTTACTTTTAAGGATTCATGTAAAAACCAATAATTCATTTTTGAATTTTTAATAGAGTTAAGAATAATTCTCAATAGATAAGGGTGGGATTTTTCGGAATCCACGAGTTTCATCCTTCTTTTTTCCTTATACAAATTTTTGTTTTTCTTATGAGTCATATTATTCTCATTCAGAGTAGAAAAATCCCATCCAACTGGGCAAGGATGGGATTTTCAATCTTCTAGAAAGCATACAATTCTAAAGCAGCACTGATTATACCTGTAATTGCTTTTGAATAATGAATGAGGCAATATAGAAGTCTTATTCTGACTAAAAGGCTGCACCTGAAATTAGAATAGTGATACTTACTCAACTAAAGCCGACATTTAGAATAATCACAAAACAAACTAATTTGTGAATTGAAATCTCTAGAATCAATCGCCAGTTTTGGCCGCCTTTGGCTTCCCAATGCAAATGCATCTTGAGCTTTACGGGAAGTATGATATGTTTCTGCTGTCCTTCTATAAAAATACATTTTCTGTTTTATATCTTATTTATCCTTGATGCCACACACCTGGTTTTTTTCCTTCCACATATTGCTTAAGAATGTACATAAGTGAACCCCAAGTTGTATTAATCATCGCATATGGTCCTTCCATTGACTCCCATCCAGAATGATTAAAGTTTACAACAGTAGCTCCGTTTTCATTTACATTCAAATCAAAACGAATTTTTGTACCTTTCCATCCTGGCATATCATGTTGAGCTGTCCATACTACCAACTTACCTGGTTCAAGCTGATCAATGTGCATTTGGAAAATAGCTTTACGATTGTAAAAGCCAAATTCAGCAATGCTTCCTACTTGAGGTTCAGCTTTAGCATCTGTTGTCCACCACCCCTTAAATCCTTCAGTCGTGGTTATGGCTTCGTATACTTTTTCAGCAGGCGCGTTTATCATAATTTGATGTGGCATGTTAATCATCATTTATCCTCGTTTCTTCTTTTAGTTTTATAGTTAGCTCTAAGATTGAGCTTTATTCTACTCTTTGATACGAAAATTTATAACGTTAACAATACCTCAATATTAAAAAGCCGAATTCCTCACTGATAACACTGAGAAATCCGGCTTTCGTTACTTAACAATGGCGCCCTTTTGTACGGGTAAATGAATTCTGCTTTCATTTAAATAACTATTTAGTGCCCACACAATTTCCTTGCAACTCCTACGAAATATTCTACTCCGTATTGCAAGGCACTTTCGTCAATCTTGAATTTAGGATGATGCAGCGGATACGCTTTTCCTATTTCATCACTGTGAACACCTATAAATTGCATCGAAGCTGGAACAATTTCGGAGTAGGCAGAAAAGTCCTCAGTCCCAAACATTGGATGTTCGACGTTTATCAGGTTATCTTTCCCGCAAATTTCTTCTACAATTTCCCGAGAGATGTCTACTACTGTTTTGTTATTGACCACAGCAGGATAACCTAATAACCAATTGATTTCATAGCTTGCTCCATGTGCATCAGTAATCCCTTTTACAATTTTCTCTAGATATTCTCTAGATTTTACGCGACTATCTCCATCTAGAGATCGAATTGTCCCGCCAAGCTCTGCATATTCTGGTATTACATTTAGAGCACTTCCAGCATGAAATGTAGTAACGGAAATCACGGGTGCTTTAAGTGCAGAAAGTTTTCTAGAGATAATATGTTGAAGATTGGTTGTGATTTCAGCTGCAATGATTAATGGGTCGATTGTTAATTCAGGAGTAGAAGCATGTCCTCCTTGGCCAATTATTTTAATTTCAAAGTCATCAGCAGCCGCGCAGAATACCCCATCTTTGATACAAATTGTCCCTTTTCGTTCATAAGGTGAAACATGAAGAGCGAATACATAGTCAACTCCTTCCATGATACCGCTTTTCACTAATTCTGATGCCCCTCCTGGATAGGATTCTTCAGCATGTTGAAAGATAAATCTGATTTCCCCAAAAATCTCCTCCCTTTTTTCAGAAAGAATCTTTGCAGCACCCAATAACATGGCAGCATGTGCATCATGTCCACAGGCATGCATAACTCCTGGATTTTTCGATTTAAAGTCCACATCAGCTTCTTCTTGAATAGGCAATGCATCTATATCTGCACGAAACGCAATGGTATAGTTTTTCTGATCAGCTTTCTTCGATCCTCTTAATACTGCCAATACACTTGTTTCTGTTGGCTTCGTTACTTCTAATCCTGGAAATGTACTTAATAGATTGTAAATATAATCAGATGTATTATGCTCTTGATAGGAAAGCTCGGGGTTTTCATGTATATGGCGCCTCCATGAGATTACCTGATTCATAATCGCCTTTTCCATTGTCTTCATTAATGAAAGACCTCCTTATATATATATATTTATTTATTATTTCATATTTTACGTTAAAAAGGACCATATTTAATAGCTTGGGCAATAATTAAAAAGATTATCGATACGGCCATTTGAATTAGGAAAAACGGAAAGATCCATTTCACCCATTTGGTAAAAGGTATCCCTGCTACTGCTAAACCGGCCATTAGTACTCCGGAAGTAGGAAAAATCATATTAGATAAGCCATCCCCTAATTGGAATGCTAACACAGCGGTTTGTCTTGACATACCGACTAAATCTGCTAACGGTGTCATAATTGGCATGGTGAGTGCAGCTTGTCCACTTCCAGATGGAACAACAAAATTAATGAGCATTTGTAAAATAAACATTCCTAAAGCATTAATTGCAGGGGGCAATTGTTCAACTAATCCAGACGTATAATATAAAATTGTATCCAGTAGACCACCATTCGTGAAAATAACCAAGATTGTTTGTGCGACACCAATTATAAGTGCTCCAGAAACCATGTCACTCGCTCCTGAAATGAAACCATTAGCCATCTTAGAAGGTGACAGCCCTCCAATAAAGCCCAGTATGATAGCACACATTAAGAATAATCCGCTAATTTCGCTAATATACCAACCTACTTTAATAACGCCATACATTAACACGATGAAATTCACCAAGAGCAGAAGT
>NZ_JBFUIB010000437.1:0-3105 GCF_056402095.1 Peribacillus sp. P4_C12 | reverse complement strand
GTTCTCTTGAATGTCTTGAATAATTCTTGTGAAGCATTCGATTCTAAGGGGAAGATTGAATTAAATCTTACAATCGWTCCTCAATATATAAAATTAATCATTCGTGATGATGGAATAGGAATTAGCCCCGAGAATATAAAAAATATCGGTATGCCCTTTTATACAACAAAATTGGAAGGGAATGGTCTGGGAGTTGCGACATGCATCCAAATTATGGAGGAACTAAAAGGGAAATTTCAAATTGAAAGTACATATGGCCAAGGAACAGACGTAATCCTGACTATTCCTACAACGAACCGTCTCATTCGATGAGACGGTTTTTTTATGTAGAGAATGAATAGTAACACCACATAACTTTAGCATTGAAATGACCCTTTATTAAATGAGAGTACTTTTGTATCTAAATGAGCAAAATGCCCCCCTCTTTCTATTAACCTCCATGTTTGTTTGTGCATATAATTTACTAATCAAACGATAAGGACCATATTGGGGGATGTCTCTTATGGGCAAGAAAAAACAGCCGAAATTTAAAATAGGCGATACAGTCGTAATAATAATGTATGGGACAGTCGGGAAAATAACCGATGTAAAATTTCTCGATGGTGCTTATGTGTATGAAGTGAATTATAGTGAAGGTCTTTATATTGAAAAAACATTGCAATCCATAAATGAATACGAAGGAGAAATCCTTTATCAAAGAGAACAGATCGATATTGAGTATAAATATTTATTAGGTGACTTAGTCCAGGTAGATGGATATGAACAGGATTATTTCAAGATTATCGGCTATCGAACAGAAATATGGCGCTATAAGGAAAATGCCTGGGAGGATGTGATCTATGAGTTATCACGAATCTCCGACGGGGAATGGCTTGAAGCGCATGAAGAAGAATTGACCTTAATAGCCGATGCCAAACGTGCAGATGCAATTATTCGAAAATTAGGGCTGCTCCTTTCTAAAAAGAATAATGAGCTTGCTATCATTRCTAAACAAAACAACCCTGGTAAAGGTGAGCGAGAAATGACAATGACAAAAAATGAAAAAAAGGAAATGATCGATGGACTGTTAGATTTATATAATGATTACTGTAAGCTCTATGAACATTTTGGCGATGATGAATATCACCATATCATGAAAATCGCCCTTGCTAAAATTGAAAAAGCGGCAGAGGAAATTTACCCAGATCATAAAAAAAAGCAAACAAAGTGAAAGGTATTCCACCCTTCTAATAAGCCATTTAACTAATTACTATACAAAAGCTTCTGTTCAATAATGGCAGGAGTAGATAATAATAAGTGGAGGCAATTTTCATGGAAAAGTAAACACTTTCATATGTTTTTCTATAATGAAATGCCTTACTGGAATATTTGTCTCTATACATTCATACACCTTTAATTAAGGGGGCGATGATTTGCGAGAAATTGAGGTTTTTATTGATACAGAAGAGATAGCGGAATTCTTCTTTCAAGAATTGATAAGACGGGGCTATCTTCCAACAGAAGCTGAAGTTGAAGATCTTGCTGACATCACATTCGAATATCTTCTTGAAAAATGCATAATTGATGAAGAAGTCGATGAGTAACCTGTCATTAGACGGTTAGCAGCTTCCTTTCCCTTAATTCTAAAAATATTTTAAAAGACGGCGGACCACCGCCGTTTTGTTTGTATTTTTATATGTAAGAGCCTTATTCTAGACCTCTTAATAGATTCCAGATTTCAATCCCTTACAGGCTCTTGAAATTAAGGTTYTGTTTTCCTATCTTGAGGTTGATATGGTATAGTAGTTTTTGAATATCTTTTCAATCAAAAGTTAAGGAGGACATAGTTGTATGAGCGTACATATTGGTGCTAAAGAACATGAAATTGCGGAAACGGTTTTACTTCCTGGGGATCCGTTACGAGCAAAATACATAGCAGAAACATTTTTAGAAGATGCTAAACTATACAATGAAGTACGTAACATGTTTGGATATACAGGGACATATAAAGGGAAACGCATTTCTGTCCAAGGTACAGGGATGGGTGTTCCATCCATTTCCATCTACATAAATGAATTAATGAATAGCTATAATGTGCAGAAGCTTATTCGTGTTGGGACTGCTGGTGCCATTCAGAAAGATGTAAAAGTTAGAGATGTAATCCTGGCAATGAGCGCTTCTACGGATTCACAAATGAACCGCCTGACATTCGGAGGAGTCGATTTTGCTCCAACAGCGAATTTCGATTTGCTAAGAAAAGCTTATGAGGCAGGTATTGCCAAAGGTTTGCAATTAAAGGTGGGTAACGTGTTTACGGCCGATCACTTTTATAACGATAATAGTGAATTAGAAAAATGGGCGAAATATCAGATTCTAGCTATAGAAATGGAATCAGCAGCTCTATACACGCTTGCTGCTAAATTTGGACGTCAAGCTCTTTCTGTTTTAACCATTTCCGATCACATATTAACTGGTGAGGAAACGACGTCGGCGGAGCGCCAGTCAACATTTAACGAAATGATTGAGGTAGCATTAGAAGCAGCTATACAGGACTGATATCAAGATGTAAATTTATTTGCGGGTACCAGGAATAAATGAAGCTGTACGATGATAGTTATGATACAGACTCATTTATTCCATGGTATCCGCATTTTTGTAATTTAACAGATTATTGGCAGGGAAATATTATGGGTTTGGTTAAGAATTTTATTTCTGATTTTACCTACGCGAAATGGTGAAAAAAGATTTTTTGATAACTAATATTTTCCGATTAGCTTGAAAGCTGATAAAATAGAGAAAAAGTTTATATCGTCATGAAGAATGAAAGTGGTGAGGCTTCAGTGGAAGAAGAAAATCAAAAACAGCCTAAAGAGGCAGGGAAATTCATAAAAATAAAGAAGTTTACGTTCATTATGGGGATTTTCTTACTCATATTTCTAACCGCAGGGATTACTACAATAGCCTTGACCTTTGGAGATGAAAAAGTAGATCCATTAGCATCGAATAAACATTCGGAATTTGAAAAGCTGTATTCTACATACGATACGATAAAAGATAACTACTATGAAGAGATTGATCAAGACAAGCTGGTTGACGGGGCAATTAATGGAATGATCAAATCATTGG
>NZ_JBFUIB010000436.1:0-3113 GCF_056402095.1 Peribacillus sp. P4_C12 | reverse complement strand
CTTCTCCATTGCAAATGGCACAAGCCTTTTCCGCTTTCCCTAACGATGGAATTATGGTAGAAGCTCATGCTATTCAACGCATCGAGAACGCCAGTGGCGAAACACTCGGAAAGTGGAATAAAAAAGAAAGTCGAGTAACAGAACCATCTGTTGCCCAAAAAATCACTTTTATGCTGAAAGGTGTTGTAAACGAAGGAACAGGGGTAAAGGCTCAGATTGAAGGTAGAGAAATTGCCGGTAAAACAGGAACTACACAACTGCCATTTTCTACGCAAAATGGAGCGAAGGATCATTGGTTTGTAGGGTATACTCCGCAAGTTGTAGGAGCCATTTGGTTAGGATACGACAAAACAGATCAAACCCATTATCTCTCCTCGTCTAGTAGTGGAACTGCTACTGTTATTTTTAAAGAGATTTTATTGAAATCTGGCAATGAGGTCCCTACTAAAGGGTTTGACCTATCATTACTTGGAGGCAACTATATAAAACAATTAGAAAAGAAAGTAAAGGCTAAAGAAGAAAAGAGAAAACAAGATAATGAAAACCAAAGTGGAATTAAAGCACCAAAAAGTGAAAAGAACAAAAGCCATGAAAATAAAAAGCATTTAAAAGAAATAAAAAACAAAAATAAAGAAAACAAAGAAAAGAAAAAAAATAAGGGAAAAGATGATAAAAAAAACAAAGTTAAGAAAGAAAAAAAGGAGAATCATGGATAAGGAAGGGGGAGTAATTATAATGACTGTTTTGTTCGGTACGGAAGAATACTTTGAACAAGAAATGCTAAGACACTTAGAAATTAGTCGAATGGGAAAATGGACTAAAGAAGATGAAATCTCATTAATATATTCAATATTAGAAAATGAAATTTTATACGACTTTGTATGTGACGAAAAGGTTCGAATAGAATGTTTGAAAAATCTTGCCTATGCAGATAAAAGGTTAAGGATAAAAGACTATCGACCTATAAATGTCAATGAAAAATATAGTTTAGTGTAACCATTTGGATGAGTAACACTAGCTATAGCTATTGAACCCTACATGAGGTTTGCTTTTTGTAATAAATGTAATAGATACCGTTAGCTTGTAAAATTTGGAATATATTATTTTGCCTCATTCGAAAAAGTACACTTTTATGAACAAAAAAGCCCTTAGTAGATGAAAAAAGGGCTTTTTCGTATTTTTAATTGATGGAAACCATTGGATACCTCATATAACCCATCAATAGAATGTAGAAAAAATATGAAGGACGAGAGTCAGGGAGATGAAGTGTTGGGAGCCCTGAGCGTTTCGCCCTTCAAAGTTAATGTTCTCCATTTCGTAAAAGATATACAAAGGTGGTTAAAATGACTGAATTGTAGGAGCAATGAACTGGGATAAAAAATGTAGCACGGTTTCTTGGATGTACGTTAAATAACCAGAAATTTGTTGTAATAATTATAAGCTAGAATAGCGAAAAACTGAGCATTATGGAATAACGAAACCACCATGAAGCATATAAGGTCTTTACAGGGAATAAAATGAATGAAATATATGAAGGAAAGCGGGGCAGTGCATTTGAAAATCCATGTGGTGAATAAGGGGGATTCCTTGTGGAAGATTTCCCAGCAATATGGTGTCAGCACCAACCGAATTGTTAGGATCAATGGCCTTGAAAATCCCGAAAAGTTAGTGATTGGCCTAGCACTTTTGATTCCTGAACCTTATCTTCAGTACAGAGTTCAACCAGGGGATACTCTCGAAAAAATCGTGACTCAGTTTGGAACAACCTTACAGGAAATCATGCAAAGAAATCGCATCACAAATCCTTCTAATATCTATCCAGGACAAAGACTTACCATTCCGGTCATTTTTCATACAGTAAGGGAACGAGATACCCTTTATGACATAGCAAGACGTTATGGAACAACAGTTCAATCCATAATGCAGACTAATCGAATTACAGACCCTATTAGTATTTATCCCGGACAGATAGTAAAGATTCCTCAGAAACCGAAACCCACGATTGATGTGAATGGTTTTACAAACGTTTATGGGCAAAGAGGCGCGGTACAGGTACGTGAAGTAGCCTACGATTTGACCTACGTAAGTCCGTTTGGTTATAGAATGAGGCAAGATGGGAGTTTAGAAGTCATTGATGACAACCCGACTATACAAGCGGCGCAGTCAACTGGAGTTGTACCCATGATGTGCATAACGAATTTTTCCGCCACTGAAGCGGGAACAAGGCTTGCACATACGATACTTTCTGATTTAAGTTTAGTGGAAAAATTATTGACCAATGTCATAAATACGATGAAAAATAAAGGTTACCGTGGATTGAATATCGACTTTGAAAGTGTAGCGTCTGAAGACCGTGATTTCTACAATCGGTTTCTCCAAAGAGCAGTGGATCGATTGCGTCCTGAAGGCTACTTTGTGTCCTCCTCCCTTGCCCCAAAAACTAGTGCCAATCAAAAGGGATTATTAGTTGAAGCACATGATTATCCTGTTCACGGACGGCTGCTCGATTTCGTTGTGCTGATGACATATGAATGGGGTTACCGAAAGGGACCGCCACAGGCTATCTCTCCCATTAATCAAATCAAGCGGGTCCTAGACTATGCAGTTACAGTGATTCCAACAAACAAAATCTTTATAGGCTTTCAAATTTATGCACGTGACTGGCTTGTTCCTCATATAGAGGGTCAAGAAGCAGAGACTTTCGACATGCAGGAAGCCATCAGGCGTGCCACCCAATATAATGTAGAAATAAAATATGACGAGACAACCCAATCACCTTATTATAGATACAAAGACAGTCAGGGGCGCACACATGAAGTTTGGTTTGAGGACGCACGCAGTGCTAAAGCCAAATTCGACCTGGTGAAGAGTTACAGGGCAAGGGGGCTCAGTTATTGGGTACTTGGTTATCCTTTTCCTCAGAATTGGGAATTACTTGGAGATACATTTATTGTGCGAAAATTGTAAGATGTTTTTTAATAGCACTGAAATTGCCCGCCCTAGAAGTTCATCATTGCTTTTTGCCTGACATGGGGTCAACAAAATGAGCGTTTTTGGCAGAATAAGAATCAAACAATCATTATATCCTCATTTATAATCACAACTATTAAATC
>NZ_JBFUIB010000435.1:0-3115 GCF_056402095.1 Peribacillus sp. P4_C12 | reverse complement strand
CACCTGGAAATCATGAATTAGACCAAGGCGTAAATGAAATGAAACGCCTTATTTATGGAGGATTCAATAAAGAAACAGGTTATTTTCAAGGTGCCAATACTTCATACAGTTCTGCAAATATAATCGATAGAAAGTCGGGTACTCCCTTGTTACCACCGTATGTTATTAAACAAATTGACGGAATTAATATTGGATTTATCGGTGTGGTCACAAAAGAGACCAACCTGTATGTGACCCCTGAAAATCGAAAAGAAGTAGAAATTACGGATGAAGTTTCAGTTATTAACCGAACCGTTAAGCTTTTAAAGGAAAAAGGGATCAAAGTTATTGTTGTACTGGCACATGATTCAGCTAAATCAGATCAGACAGGAGCAAATCCCAGTGGAGCTTTAGTGGAGATGGCTCCAAAAATCGATGATGAGGTCGATGTCATTTTTGCCGGTCACAGCCATGAATATGCCAATACCGTTGTAGCGGGTAAACTGATCGTTCAAGCTTATTCTAATGGGAAAGCTTTTTCTCAAGTAAATCTTGAAATTGACCCACGTACTAAAAATATTGTTAAAAAACAAGCAAAGATTATTGTCACTTCACATGATCATATAAAACCAGATAAAGAAACGGTTGCTCTTCTTAATAAATATAGAAAAAGATTGGGGAGCTATTTTAAACAGATAGTAGGAGAAATGCCTGAAGAAATCACACGAAATCAAGATGCAAACGGTGAATCCCCATTAGCGAAAATGATTGCAGAATCTGAGCGGGAAGCGATGGGGGTAGATATAGCTTTTGTCCATCAAGGCGAAATGCGGAAAAATTTAAAAAAAGGGGATATCACTGTAGAAGACCTTTATACAGACTTACCTTTTGGTCATAGTGTCAGTAAGTTAATCTTAACAGGAGACCAAATAAAACTTGCTTTAGAACAGCAGTGGACGAAAGATTATGAAAATAGGTTACAGACGGTTGGTTTAACGTATAGTTGGGACTCCAATGCTCCAATTGGCAGCCGCATTGTTGCGATGAAAGACAGGAAGGGTCAAGAGATTCAGCCAAACAACGAATATGAAGTAGCGGTTAGTAATTATTTAGCTTCAGGCGGTGATAACTTCACTGCATTGCAACAAGGTAGACTCGTAGAATCCGGTCCACAAGTTGTCACTGCACTTATACACTATATCCAACAGAAGCATCCCCACGAATAGTTACTTTTTTGATTCATGGTTTATTCGAACTCTGAAATAACTCTAAAGGAATTTTTTGAGATTTGTTGAATTTCTTTAGGTAAGATTCAAAGAAAGGTGGAAAAGTATAAAATCAACAAGTTCTCCTATTTATCGCAAAGTTAACAATGTCTTTATTCATGTTACAGATTTAAAAAAAATCAGTTGAATGGTATTGTAATCTCCTTGGAATTCCTCAGAATAATGACCCTGTAGAATCGCTTGTTTACAATATTCCTGTAACAAGTGAAACTGGATTAACTTTAGATGACCATACATTTGTATCCGGATTTAAGATTCGAACCATCCAATAATGTATTGTTTAAAAGAATTGGAGTGAATTAGTTTGGAGCTGACACACACACGATTATTAGTAAATTATTATAGAGAATGTTTTTCGTTTTATAGAAATGTTTTAGGGTTTGAGGTTACTTGGGGAAATGAAGATTCTTTATATGCTGAATTTAAATTTAGAGGTTGTACCTTAGGACTGTTTGAGAGGAAACAAATGCTTGAAGCAATAGGTGCTGAGAGCGTCACTTATACTCATAATACTGATAAAATTGCTTTAATTTTCAAGGTTGATAATGTTGAAGAGAAATATAAGGAATTAAAAGAAAAGGTTGAATTCATAACAAAGCCTTCTGCACAAGAAGGCTGGGGAATTAAAGTAGCTCATTTTAGAGATCCTGATGGTTCACTGATTGAAATCTATGAGAGTATTGAATAAATTTTATAACTGTTCGATGCCGTAACAAGGCATCGTCTTTTTAATGGAGTAGAGGAAGTTTGTAAAATATATCACTTAAACTAACGTGTGTGTTATTTCATTAATAGGGTTTGCTGCGGCAGCCTTTTTCTAATGGAACTAAAGGGGTAGATTAGTAGAAGAAGGACTATTACATTAATAATGGAATTATAACGAATGGAAAAAATTTCTAATACAGGTGTAAGCCATAGCTAAGGAATTGGCTCTATACGCCGAAAATTAGCAAAAGAGGGTGCTGATATCTTCTTTACATACTAGGATTCTTAATCCGGTTGGTCTTAGTGGTTCCTTAAAAGTAGCTTGATTTTAAAAATTTTAAATTAAACGCATAGTAAGGAGAATTTTAGTATGAAAATAAAATGGTATGGACATTCTACTTTTTTACTGACATCAGAAGGAGGAACTAGGATTCTCATTGATCCATATTATCGCTTTATCCGCTACCGTATGCCGATTGTTGAACCAGATATAGTTGCCGTTACACATAATCATTTCGATCACAGTAAAATTCAAGCTGCAACAGGTGATTACTTGCTTGTTAAAGAGCCGAAGGAATACATCCGCAATGATGTAAGAATTAATGGATTTAAGACATTTCACGACAAGGTAAATGGCGAGAAGAGAGGCCCCAATATTTTATATCGTTTCCAAATGGACGGTCTAACTATCTGTCATTGTGGAGATTTAGGGCATCTATTATCAGAAGAACAAGTAAAGGAAATTGGAAAAGTAGATATTCTCATCATTCCCGTAGGAGGTACATTCACGATTAATGCACTAGAAGCTACTCAAGTAATGCATCAATTGAAATCTACTATTACAATTCCAATGCACTATAGAACAAAGGCTTTGTCGGTTGTTGGCTTGATGTTTTCAAAGGTAGATAAGTTTCTTCAGATTTCCGGACAGCGAACAACCGAAGTTAAGATATTGGATATTTCCAAAGAAAATTTGTCAGAATATGCTGGTGTCGTAACTATGCTGTATGAATGAATTTAAGGCTGAGCTGTGGATTTAAAATAAAGTCACGATGTTAATAAAAATGTTGCGACTTTCTGACTAACAGGTGCTTTACTTCAATAAGGGAGGTTGCTGAAGCAACCTTTTTGTTATGCAACTAAAG
>NZ_JBFUIB010000434.1:0-3127 GCF_056402095.1 Peribacillus sp. P4_C12 | reverse complement strand
AATCCTAAAGGAAGCCACTAAAATCAATATACCAAGAGAGAATAGAAGTACGAGTCGCGTGTTTTCTTCTATCTTTCTCATGAATAAATAGGTGAGTCCACACATCACAATACCTAATATGATGCCTGCTTCATATACGTATAAAAAAATATCAATCTCTCCCTTGTTTGTTATTTATATATAGATATGTTTGTATAAATGGTTGTTAAGGAACCCGGTCAAATTCTTAAGGAATGTTGTGTTTGAATGAGGTTCGAATATGCAATTACACGTTTTGTTTTTTGCTTGTTTATCAAGCAAGATAAAGTGTTTCACTTGCTTTCTTTTTCTTAATCATCCTATAAATTGAAAATCGATGTCCTAAATAGCCACGAATTTGTTTGTTGTGGTTAAAAAGCCTCGTATATTTAGGGTTGTAATACAAAGTAGTAAACCATTCGCATTCTTCAATGTGTTTATCCGTATGTTTTGTATTGTTATGTAATGACAATGATGCAACGAATAAAAAATCTAATGCTAATGATAATAATTCACCGATAATGAACGAACCTCCTCGGATTGGTTGATTTCTCCTGAAAAGTTTACTTAGGGAATGAACGAATTATTATGTTTTCCAATAACAACATTTTTTCAGATACATAACTTTATATAATTAATAAATCACTTTAAACTATAACAAATTAATCAATTTATGGTAGATTTTTCTTTTGCGATAGCTTTGTTAAACATTAATGTTGATTTTTGAACAAATAAAGAAGACCGCTTATATTGTTAACGGGTTCGGTTTTTTTGAAGTAGAAAACTTTAATTGGAACCCCATTTAACATTAAAATCAGTATTGGTATCAACATTAAATTAGCAATAGAAAAAGCAATGGAATTGGTTTCCCATTGCTTTTTAGTTTAATTTTTATACTTTTCTTGGTACGCTTTGAATTGTTCTTCGTATTTTTGTAACTTTTTCACATCAACTTTAGAATTTAAGAACGGTTTTCTCTTACCTACTACCATTACATCATCTTCTCCAATAGGGCTCCCCAATCTCAGGAACACGGTATCTGGGAAAATGGGCGAAATACTTTCAATTGATGGTCGAGGGATATTCCTTGCCAAAAATCGCAAAACGTCTAAAAATCCACCTATCCACCACCTTTTATTGGCGGCACAAAATCCTGTATTCCCTTCGGTCTATGGGGTTTCAAACGTTAAAAGGGATTGTCGAAAGTGATGAGACCTTAAAGATCTGGATGGATAGGTTTCAAGGAGTAGCCACCAAGTATTTGGACAATTACCTCTATTGGTTCAGCTCTCTTCAGCATAGTAAGAAGATGGCGGAAAAGGAGCAGATAAATCAGATGTTGCTTAATGCCTGCCAAAATTCAAATCGTATTACGGAGAATTTTTTGCGTGAGGTATAAAAAACAGCCATTCCATTGAGAAACGGCTGTATTCGTTCAATAAAAGTCTCCTTTTGTTTAAGAAGAAAAATTGAAAATTTGATAATTGGTAAATATCACAAAGATTATTTAGTATTATCTATGAAAGATAAATCTAATGCCTTTTTGAGCTCATCAGAATTTTTTGAGCCTATTATAACAATGTCTCCTGAAGCTAACCTTAATTCGACACCCTCGCTTCCTGCAATATTATATAGGCGTTCTCCATTTAGATTAATACGAATCCCCCAACCTCCAAACCGTTTTAGCGAACTAAGAGAAACACTTTTATAATCCCAAATACTTTGATAACGAAAGTCTCGGTATCCAAAATGGAAGGGGACAAATTTTATATACAGCCCATCTCCAAGTACTTCAGTTATCATCTTAACTTGGAACGCTAACAAGGGTATTATCAAACCGAACAAAACCCAAGCTATTACCAACCCAATATCCGACATCGGTTTGTCTCCGAATTGAATTCCGTAAATAACCTGTTGGATAAACCCCCACCAAAAAAAGCCTGAAACCAAAATTATCACTATGATATATAATAATTGTCTTGGTCGTTGAACTTCTCGATATAAAACAGAATCATTGTCTTTACTAATTTCTATCCACTCCTTTCTTAACCTAATATCCTTTCTTCTTAAACAAATCTGCTCTTTAGTTGAATAGGCTCCTGTAAATGCACTACCATAAAAAGTAAATAAAACCTTATTTTATCGAGAAAGCAACAATCCTTACGAAAAGAGCCTTTTAAAAAAATCAAATTCAGATTGGGATAGATAAAAATATGCAGATGGTTTAGAGGAGGATGTTTAATAAACATGTTTTAAAGGCTGTATTCTATAAAATTGCTGATTTTGAACGGACAAGACATAAGAAAAGGACCATGCAAGGCTCCTTTCTACTTGGTAAAAAATTATTTATCGGTTAAAGAGCTAACAGCTAATACCTCGTTGTTCGAGCACCTAGGTAATTTAATAATGGCTTATGACCGGTTTCCTTTGTCACCGGTATCCCGAATAATTTGTTTTATTTCTTCTTTTTTCATTATTTTCAACACCTCATTTAAATCTTATATTAATTATATTTTCTTCAAATCTTCAATAGAATAAAAAAGTTAAAAACCAAATCAACAAAAAAACATCTGTAAAACTCAACATTTTCGCAGCCTTTTCTTATTTTAAGAATTTTCTTGTTGAGAAGTAGGGGGCGCGGAATAGCGAGTCAACACCCATATATATATTCTCTTTCCCTCGCTTAATGAAGCATTATCAGATAGTATAGTCGCCACAGTCATAATAGATTGACCCTTTTATTTTGATGCAATCAGGATACCAAAATTGACTCTGTATTATTTAAAAACAAACAATAACTTTAACATAGCCAATTGTTAAGTAAATGGTGTCGATTTATTTTTCGACATTTTCTTTTCTTAAAAGGAAGGAATCAATACTTAGATAAGCGAATATAGGTATTTAAGTTTATTAGATGGGGTGATTCAAGTGAGTATTAAAATGGCAGAACACAGACTTGTCAAAGGAATAGCGATTTCAATCATCTCTACCCGCTTAGAAAAAAGCTTGGATGAAATAGAAAGCTTATTTGGTGTTATACTCGATACAGAACCGGCAGATGTATTGGCAGCAAAAGCTAAACAGTTAGCCACTGCTACAACGGTAGAAC
>NZ_JBFUIB010000433.1:0-3128 GCF_056402095.1 Peribacillus sp. P4_C12 | reverse complement strand
TCCCTAGTCATAGCCGGGGAAAAGTATTGTTAGATGCAATTAGCAAGAAGAAAGAGGAATAAACATGAGAAAACAGAAAGTGATTGTCTTTTTGCCAGCCTATAATGAGGAAGAGTCCATTGGGGAAGTCATAGAAAGCATCCCCAGACACTTTCATCAACAGGTAGAGGTTAAAGTTTTAGTTATCGATGATGGGTCAAGGGATCATACAGTCCATGTGGCTAGAAAAGCTGGAGCTGACTATATTGTCAGTTTCGAGAAAAATCGAGGTCTTGGAGCAGCAGTTCGTTCAGGGTTAAAGGAAAGTTACGAATTAGGTGCGGATATCGCGGTCATGATTGATGCAGATGGAGAATACCCCTCTAGCCAAATACCAGATTTATTGGAACCCATTTTTAAAGGAGAAGCTGATTATACAATGGGTTCCCGTTTTTTGGGAACGATAAATGGGATGAAACTTCATCGCCGTCTCGGTAATTATTTTTTTACTTTCGTTCAGAGTTTGTTACTCAGAAGGTGGATTTATGATGGTCAGTCAGGGATGAGGGCTTTTACAAAACAAGCTCTTAAACATGCAGAAATCGTCCATAATTATAATTACGCACAGGTTTTAACCTTAAATCTCGTCAGAAAGGGTTTTCGAGTGAAGGAAGTCCCGATTCAATATCAAGTTCGTTCGACGGGAGAATCATTCATTACTTTCAGAGGCTATCTATCATCCGTGATTCCGGCCATTTGGAAAGAAGTAAAAAGACCGGTTCAAAAAGTAAAGATAGATGTAAATGCTCATCAGTTGAAGAATATGAATACGTATAAATTAGAGGAAGATAAATGGGGAAATGTAAGCATTGCAAATAGAAATTGACAAAATAAATGATAATAAATATCATTATCATGTAGGAGGATTTTAGATGAAAAAACTATTAATTTATTGTTTTATGTTAATATTTGTTCTTACTCAATCATTTCCAATTTCCGCCAAAGCCTATACGTATGGAGACCCAAATGAAGAGGCATTGGCAGAAGTATATAAAAAAATGCTTATTGAACTAGACAAAAATCCTCCAGACTATGTCACAGCGGAAAATCATTTTAATACAGTCAAAGAAGAAGTCGACATGCATATGGGATCAGAGCCGACAACAGTTATTCTTCAAAATCTTGAAAATAAAGATAAAGAACAAGTGATTAATAATATGGATAAACTCCTTGTATTGAATATCGCAAGACGTTTGGAAAATATCGATGAAAACTTCTCGGAGTACGAAACAAGCAAGCGTTTATTAGCAAAGGGATTTGCTACATATGAAGCCTTATCACCAAAAGTTGAAGCAAGAAATCCTGAAATGGATAAAGAGATTAGATCAGAATTTGATATAGCTCTAAATTCATTAGGAAATCCAGGACTTTTTGGCGTTGGCCAAAAAGAGGCTGATAAGAAGGCCTTTGATGCGAGTAAAGATAAAATATTTTCTTTACTAAAAAAAGAGTTTAACTTAAAGAGTTTGAAAGTTGGACATTTTGAAGGGGAGTCCACTAATACTAGTACTCAAAAAAAGGATTGGACAGATATCTCCAATTTACGAAATTGGCTTCCGCTAATGATAATCGTTGTAATCATTGTCGGAGTTGTAATCTATACGATTCGCAAAAAGAAAATCAAATAATCAAGGTTTATAAGGACGCTTTAGATTTTCTTATATGGGGAGAGGAGAAAAATCTGTGGAGATACAAGCTTTATTAATTACCTTCCGTGAAGTCTTGGAAGCATTGCTCATTGTTGGAATCATAACAACGTATCTAAAAAGAATGGGCCAAAACCATTTTACAAAGTATGTATGGTTAGGGGCAGGTCTTGCTGTACTTGCTAGTGTAGGTGTAGCGATGCTATTCCAGATTGTACTTACAGGCTTCGCTTCAATGGGCAGCGAGATGTATTTGAAGATAGGGATTATGCTGGTTTCTGCTATATTGTTAACGCAAATGGTTTTTTGGATGTCTAAGCATAGCAGAGATATGAAAGGTAATATGGAAGGAAAGATGGAACACTTTATTACAACGGGTAATGTAGTCGGTATGGTGATTCACTCATTTCTGGTTGTCCTTCGTGAGGGGGTTGAGACAGTTTTCTTCTTTGCGGCAATTACGGGTGGAAATATTGGCGCTGCCATGAAAGGCTGGGGGGCCATTACCGGAGTAATTATTGCTGCCATTGTTTCTTATGTCTTCTTTAAAGGGACTATGAAGGTTTCCCTTAAAACGTTCTTTAAAGTAACTGGTATTTTTATCATATTGATTGCGGCAGGTCTTTTAGTTCAAGCGATTTCAATAATGCAAGATTTAAATATTATTGGAAGTGTTATACCGCATTTATATGATTTAACTTGGTTTCTTCCAGAACATCCAATTGATTATGATCACTATTTGCGTGATCACGGGACGGCTCCCATTTTGTCAGGAGATATTGGAATTTTCCTTAAAGCATTATTCGGATATTCTTCTATGCCATCTTTAGAAGAGGTTATTGCCTATATTGGTTACTTTGTTGGTATCTACCTATTAACTTCATTTAAGTCAAATGGGAACAATGAGAGTACCAACAAGATCGAAAAGGAAAAAGAATTGAAAGCACAGGCAAAATAAAATTATTTTTCTCTCTGATAAAAAAGTACAAGGTTTTTTCCTTGTGCTTTTTCCATGTGAAGGCTAATTAATTAGAAAATGGTGATTGAGTATGGAAAGGAAAGATCAACTGGTTACACCAACTAAAATATTCAATATAGGTATTGCTCTTATTAGCATATTTTCGATAATGTTTCTATTTTGGACTCAATTAACTCATGTTAATTCCTTTGCTTCTACATGGGATCAGGTGGATTATGCGCTTGCATTAGATCGATATGATTTGATGGCTATGCAACCGCATTTCCCAGGGTACCCTTATTTTATTTTAGGCGGGTATTTTATTCATCAATTTGTCGATAATAAGGTATCTTCACTGACTATTTTTAATATTTTGTTTTACTTCAGTGCTTTGTTTCCAATGTATAAATTGGCAAGGCATTATGTTTCAAGATCATATAGTTTAGGGATTATTTCAATAGTATACTCCTCGACCTATGTTATGG
>NZ_JBFUIB010000432.1:0-3134 GCF_056402095.1 Peribacillus sp. P4_C12 | reverse complement strand
GTATGAACTTGAAGAAATGATAGAGCGGAAATTCTCTCCGTTAAATGTCGTCATTTTGAAAAAGATATCTGAAGGACCGAGCTGGTCTTTAGGCATTGAAGATGAAGAATTTTCGCAGCGGAAGCCAGATAAAGGTCTCATTACCAAAAAGGAAATTCGAGTATTAAGCCTTCATGCGTTAAACCTTAAGAAAAGCAGCATCGTCTGGGATGTTGGGACGTGTACGGGCTCAATGGGGATTGAAGCTGCGAAGCTCTCACCTGAAGGTCAAGTTTTTGCGATTGAAAAAAATGAGCCGGATTTAGAAAATTGTTTACAAAACCAACGTAAGTTTCGTACCGATTTAACGGCGATTCATGGAAAAGCACCGCAAGGCTTAGAAACGTTTCCTGATCCGGATGCCGTTTTTATCGGTGGGACAGGCGGAGAGATGGTAGACCTCATCAATACTTGCTGCAATCGGTTGAAAAAAGGCGGAAGGATTGTCCTTAATGCCGCTACGATAGAAAATCTTTACCGTGCGAACGAGGCATTTGCAGAAGCAGGTTTTCAAACCTCCATCATGCACGCTCAAATTTCACGAAGCAAACCTATTTTAGGAATGAACAGATTTGTACCGCTGAATCCGGTTTATATCATTACTGCACAACGAAAGGAAGACATGAATGAGTAATCTTGGTACATTATATGGTCTTGGCGTCGGTCCTGGAGATCCGGAGCTTATTACAGTAAAAGCGTTTCGAGTCATTCAGGAATCGCCAGTTATTGCGTATCCGAAAAAAAGAAAAGGTAGCAAAAGCTACGCCCATCGTATCGTAGAAGTATACATTCGGCCTGAGGAGAAGGAAATGCTCGGACTTGTTTTTCCGATGACGAAGGATCAAACGATTTTGGATCGGGAATGGAACGAAACAGTTGAGAAGGTTTGGCAAAAGTTATATGAAGGTAAAGATGTTGCTTTCGTTACAGAAGGAGATCCGCTTTTATATAGTACGTTCATACATATGATGAAATTGATGCAGGAGTTGCATCCTGAAGTTGAGATTAAGACGGTACCAGGCATTTCTTCGTTTAACGGGTCAGCTTCAAGATTGGGCATTGCTTTGGCAGATGGCGATGATCATGTCGCGATTATTCCTGCAAGAGATGATTATGAAGCGATGAAGAAGGCGATTGAAGATCATGATGCTGTAGTGTTCATTAAAGTCGCAAAAGTAATCGATTTAATGATAACTGTATTAAAAGATTTAGATTTGCTTGAAAAGGCTTCAGTTGTAACCAAAGTCACTTCCGATGAAGAAGTAATCTGGAACTTAAGTGAATTGGAAGGACTTGAACTAGAATACTTAACTTTGATGGTGGTGAGAAAGTGAAAATTTATATTGTAGGTGCTGGTCCAGGAGATCCGGATTTGATTACGGTAAAAGGATTGAATATTCTCCAAACAGCAGACGTTATTTTATATACGGATTCATTAGTAAATGAAGAATTGATTGCAAAGGCAAAACCTGATGCCGAGGTGCTGAAAACGGCTGGAATGCATTTGGAAGAAATTGTTGATGTTATGGTTGATCGTGTTAAAGCAGGAAAAATGGTAGCACGTATTCACACAGGAGATCCTGCTATGTACGGTGCAATCATGGAACAAATTGTTCTATTGAAGAAAGAGGATATTGGCTATGAGGTGATTCCTGGTGTTAGTTCAGTATTTGCTTCAGCAGCAGCAATTGGCGCCGAGCTGACGATTCCCGATTTAACTCAGACACTTATTTTAACGAGAGCTGAAGGACGGACACCGGTTCCAGAATTCGAAAAATTACGAGATTTAGCGAGTCATCATTGTACGATTGCCCTTTTCTTAAGCGCAACCTTAACAAAAAAAATCGTCAAAGAACTCCAAACAGCGGGGTGGAAAGATGATACGCCTGTTGCAGTCATTCAACGGGCAACATGGCCGGACCAAAAAATTGTTCGTACTACCTTAGTGAATTTAGATGACGATATGCGTAAAAATGGAATCCGCAAGCATGCAATGATTTTGGCTGGATGGGCGTTAGACCCTAATATCCATGATAAAGATGAATACCGTTCCAAACTATATGATGCGAGCTTTACCCACGGTTTCCGAAAAGGTGTCAAGCCATGATCATTGAATTAAAAGAAGAGGAACTTGCCCCCATAAAACGGTCACATACTTATGCAATCGTAGCAATTACAAAGCATGGTGTAGAATTAGCAAGAAAATTACACACTGTTTTTTCAAATTCTGATCTATATTACATGAGCAAGTTTGAAAAAGGGGATGAAGAGCACAGACAAATCCAGCTTTTTTCGGGAAGCGTCCGTATGCTGTTACCCGCTTTATTCAAGGAATATAAAGGAATCATTTTAATTATTTCACTCGGTGCCGTCGTCCGGATGATTGCTCCAATTTTGAAGGATAAAAAAACGGACCCAGGAGTTGTTGTCATTGATGACAAAGGGGAGAATGTTATCAGTGTTTTGTCAGGACACCTTGGAGGAGCAAATGAACTTACCAAGGAAGTTGCAGCAGCGCTTGATGCAAATGCAATTATTACAACTGCATCAGATGTACAAAAAACAATTCCTGTCGATTTATTTGGCCAGCGCTTTGGCTGGGTTTGGGATTCTGCGGAAAAATTAACGCCAGTCAGTGCGTCCGTTGTAAATGAAGAGCATGTTGCAATCGTTCAGGAGTCGGGTGAACGGAACTGGTGGACGTATGAAACAGTATTACCTGAACAAATAATCGTTTATCCGTCAATTGATGACGCTCTTAAAGCAAAGCCTCAAGCAGCATTAGTCGTTACTCATCGGGAGCTTAGGCAGACTGAAAATAAGATTCTGGACAATGGTATTGTTTTTCGTCCAAAAGTCATTGTTCTTGGAATCGGTTGTAATCGAGGAACATCAGCCGTTGAAATTGAGCAGGTAATTGTGGAAACATTAGCGGAATTATCATTTTCAATAAAAAGTGTTAAAGCAATATGTACAATTTCAATAAAGAAAGATGAAATTGGTTTGCTTGAAGTCGTTCAAAAACACGGTTGGGAATTTGTGTATTTTGAACCGGAAGAACTTAATCAGGCTAAAATTGAAGCTCCGTCAGACAC
>NZ_JBFUIB010000431.1:0-3135 GCF_056402095.1 Peribacillus sp. P4_C12 | reverse complement strand
ATCTTAACCTTGGACCAAAATTCAAAGGGAATTTCAAAAGGGGTTCGGAATTTTATAATTCCGAACCCCTTTTGTCTACAAACTGAGCTGACATCATTTTGATGTCAGCTTTTATTATTGATTGTTTAACCGTGTTCTTTAACTCTTTTTTCTTTCTTAAAATGAAATACGATCGTAGTGCCGAAAATAATGAAAATAAAGGCAAAGAAGATAGCATGAGGAATTTCAATCCCTGCAACAGCAATAAGCATTTTTATAGCAATGAACCCTATTAAAACATATGCTGCAGTTTCTAATTCTGGAATCTTATCAATCAGCTTTAAAAATAACCCAGCCACGCCTCGCATCATCAAAACACCAATCATCCCACCGGTTAAGAGAACCCAGACTTTTTCACTTACCCCAAAGGCAGCCAATACGCTATCGACGGAAAATGCAATATCCATTAATTCTACAGCAGCAACCGTTCCCCATAAGGTACCAAACATACGGATCAGCAAGCTGTTTTTACTCATTCCCTGAATATCTTCATCGTTTCCAGCTTGTTTTTTTCTTTTATCTCTAAAGTATTTGAACGAGAGCCAACCAAGGTAGCCGGCTCCAATGACCTTCACCCACCAAAGTTTAATGAGGAAAACACCTATTCCAATTGCTACAAACCGGAAAGCATAAGCACCTAACAAACCATAAAAAAGAGCTTTTCTCCGTTGTCTTTCCGGCAGGTGCCTGACCATTACCGCCAAAACCAAAGCGTTATCCGCTGACAGTAGTCCTTCCATTAATACGAGCGTACCAATCAATCCCCAGCTAACCGGGTCGGTTAAAACCTCACCCCACATATTCCAGTCAAAAAATTGAGCATATGTATTAATGACGTTATTTAACAACTCTGACATGATGAAGACTCCTCTGCTACTGTAACTATAAAAGTAGAAACCCAATTGAAAAAGTTCATCTTACTTAACTAGCTTTAAACTATCTAATCTTGTACTTTGTTTAACACAAAATAAATACGTTGCATAACAACGTATCATTTAATACTTATATAACAATTATCATACTCTTACATGTGCTTAAAATCAATGGAACCAAGCTACTAAGAGAGTCTTTGTTTACTTGTCCACTCTGGGGGTGTATTTTTATCCCAATATATTTTCCCTAAATCATAATGGGTCGCATATGAATCATGATAGGTATGATAATGAAAATCAAACCAATATCCCTCTAATGGAGGATTCTCCTGTCTGACATGGAACCGCATGATATCCTTGCCGCTTATCGAATCAAATATATGAAAAATTTTCTCCGCTCTACCCGCACTTGGCTGCTCAGTAATCGTTAATTGCTGTAATTTTTCATCAGGAAATTGGGACGTTATTTCTGTAATAGCATCTTCCATTTTTGGTAATATGGCTATTTTGAATTCATCACCAATTTTAGGATTGATTTTCTCGCCAAATTTCATAAATGCGTTTTCCTCAGCTTTATCCAGAATGCCTGATAAGAACTCTTCCCGATTAAATTCCTCTTCTATATCAGTAGGTTTTTGAGAAGAAAGATAGGATAAATGTTCTTCTTCTACTAACCCTTTTTTAGTATCCTTTAACGAATCGGCTTCAGCCAGCCACGATAGATCTGAAGGGGTGACAAGCCCAAATGTCAAAACGGATACTAAAATGACGAGACTTTTCCTGAACCAAACCGCTGATTTCAAATCACACTCCCCCTTCCCTTCTTCTTATTATTATTTTCTATATATTTAGTATACTTTTATTTTTTAGTAATTACGAATATATAGTTACCCAGGTTTCAAAAATCTTAAAAAAGGATAAATACCTATATAAAGTTCATGAACCCAAACTTTTTTACTAAATATCCACTATTCAATTTGTAAATGAAGGATTTTGACGATATTTGGAGAACTTAATAAGATTCAAGTCTTTTTAAGGAGGGGTCTTATATGGCTTTGACTACGACTGCCATGGTGGCTTTATGTCTTGTAACGTTAGCATTTTTCGTATATTTATCATTTGCTGATTAAGAATAAATAAATACCTACGAAAAAACTCCTTGTCATTCATCAGTAATGACAAGGTTTTCTTTTAAAAAAGGCGTTACGACTTGGCAGATAAAAGGACTGAATACTGGAGGAATTACTTTGGAAAACAACAATGGAAACACTAAAGATGATTACAAGAGGGAAACAGCCACAGGAAAGGCCGGAATGGTCGTTACCGCTCATCCCGTAGCTACTTCCATTGGGAAAAAAATATTACGTGAAGGTGGAAATGCGGTTGATGCGGCGGTTGCCATCCAATTTGCTCTGAATATTGTAGAACCTATGATGACTGGTATCGGTGGCAGTGGTTTTCTTATGGTATATAACGAAAAGAATAAGGAAACTAAAATATTCGATGGCCATGTAAGAGCACCTAAAGCCGCGCATCCAAACATGTTTCTTGATGAAAAAGGGGAAGTCATCCCATTTAAAAAACGTTCGATTAAAGCTACAGCAGTTGGTATTCCAGGAATTCTTAAGGCTATAGATGAAGCTCTCTCCGAATACGGTAGTAAGACATTAGCTGAGCTTATTGAGCCCTCTATTGAATTCGCTGAAAAAGGAGTTCCTGTCAATTGGGTATTTTGTGATGCCCTTGAAAATTTTGAGTATCGGTTAGGGGAGGAAGCCCGTAAATTCTTCATTCCAAACGGTAAACCATACAAAGCTGGTGACCTCCTAATAAAAGAAAAATTGGCTAATACCTATCGAATATTACAGCGTGATGGAATTTCCGCTTTTTATGAAGGTGAAATCGGAGAAGGAATCATTTCTTGTATTCAGGAACTTGGAGGTTTTATGAAACTTTCTGATTTACAGGACTATAAAGCAACCATTGATGAACCAATGTTTGGTACTTATAAGGATTACCAAATTGCTTCATCGATGGCCCCAAGTGCAGGAGGATTCACTGTCATTCAAATTCTAAAAATATTGGAGAGCTTCCACTTAGAACAATATGATGTACATTCATGGGAAAAATATTACTTAATTGCCGAAGCGATGCGTCTAGCATTTACTGACAAAAAGGCTTTTCTAGCTGATCCCGAATTTGCCGAATTACCATTAAAGGGTCT
>NZ_JBFUIB010000430.1:0-3147 GCF_056402095.1 Peribacillus sp. P4_C12 | reverse complement strand
GAACATGTTTCTTGGAAATATAACGTGCATCATGGGCATCTTTCATTGTCTTGAATAGTGCTGAGAACAATTCAACCGCATTATCCACTTCATGCGGCTTCCATATCTCATCTGCACTAAGACGTAAGCCTATGACTGGTCGTTCCTTTCTTACATGGTCTGAATTAAATAACCACATTGGAAAATTGCTTAACACGCCTCCATCAACAAATAGAAACGTACTTTTCCCAACATTCAGCTTTACTGGTTCAAAAAAATATGGAATGCTACAACTCATTCTTACCGCCTTGGCCACTGGAAAAGTGATTGGATCGATTCCATAGTTCGGTAACTCATCAGGAAGCACTACCAATTTCCCATTTGTAATATCAGAGGTAATAATACGGAGAGAATTTGGTGGAACATCATTAAAGGTGACTACATTCCTTTCTGCTAGTTTACCCGCAACCCAATTTTCCAAGGCCTCCCCTTTATATAAACCTAATTTCCAATAAACAAGTAGCCACTTGGCAAGCGGGATAGGTAAAAGGCCCCGCCTCTTATCCAACAGGCTACTTAATTCTATATCAAGAAAAACCTCTTCCATTTCTTTTCCTGTATAACCTGCAGCAGAAAAAGCTGCTATAATTGAGCCTGCACTCGTTCCAGCTGTCCTTTTAAATACAAATCCACGTTCCTCCAATTCCTGCAGGGCTCCTACTAAACCATATGCCTTAATCCCGCCTCCGGAAAAAACGCCGTCAATAATCATTGCTGCCCTCCTCTATTCCGGTCTTTACATTTTTAAGCAGGATTAGAGCGATTTATGACTGATTTATATAGAAACAACCTTTCATCAGGTAAAATACTGAATTTCCGATTTCGGGAAAAACTTCGCTATATACCCTCGGATAGTTGATTCAAGTTCTGCTGCTTCTTCAGTTTGATACACATATTTCCCAATGCCATAGCGACCCCATTTATATTTCCGTTTCGTTTCATCAAGTTCCAATTTTGTTTTAGGGTAATTTTTTTGAATCACTTTTTTTGCAGGACCAGTAAACCTATGCTGAATTAGCTCAAAAGTTAAATCAGGAATATCCACCCCTTCTAATGCCTCACTTAACAGCTCGAATAGTTCAAAGTAGCCTTCCTTCCATGCTTCATGACGATATATTGGCGCAACGATAAAACCTAATGGGTATCCTGCACCTGCTACCTTGCGTGCCGCTTCCATTCTTTCCTCAAAGCTCGAAGTTCCAGGCTCAAAATTCTTGATCACGTAACGTGAATTAATACTAAACCGAAATCTTGTTTTCCCATTATGTTCGGCATCCAATAGATGATCGACATGATGAAATTTGGTTACAAATCGGAGAACACCGTTTTCACTTTTACCAAAATATTCAATGGCCCTTTTTAATGAATGTGTCAAATGGTCAATGCCGACAATATCAGAAGTACATGCCGCCTCGAATCGGGTAATTTCAGGTTTTCTTTCGTTTATATATTTTTCTGCTACTTCGAAAATCTCATCAAGATTCACGTATGTCCTAATGTATGGTTTTGTACCTAGCGTCGTCTGTAAATAACAATAGTGACAGTGACCCATACACCCAGTAGCAAGCGGGATAGCATATTCTGCAGATGGCTTAGACGAGTCGAACTTCAATGTTTTCCTGATTCCCACAACCAGCGTCGACTTGGCGACACGATATTTTTGCAAATCATTATCCCCAGGTAAATCTCTAATTTGATTATGTGAAGTGGTCTCACGGATCTCAATATTCATATCCTCAAATTTCTTTTTTAATTCTCGGCCAAGCGGGTATTCCAGTGCTCTTGGCTCAATATATACTAGCTGTGGGATAAATGGTTTCATATACTTCTCCATTCTTTTTCGGATTTGTTCATACTTTTATTCAAACTAGACAATCTAACTTATAAGGATAGTTTTTCTTAATTCAATTATCCTCATGATTGATTCTAATTGGTAAATTCAAGTATGGGAGATGTGATATGACTAAAAAGCAAGACTTCTTGACGAATGGAATGGGTAAACGAGTAATTACCGTTCAAACAGATAATAAATTTCCCAATCCCCGGAATGTCCCTGGAGACTCTGTCGATGAATACTCGGTGTTAAAGGATGGAAACCAATACTTGGGCGAAAAGGAAATTGCCCAACAAAATGAAAATGGCTGACAAATGAATGCAGCAAAGAAGACCGAATCCTAAGACTCGGTCTTCTCTGTTGCATTCATTTTCATTGTGTTTTCTTTAAGGAGTTTAAACGCAAGGAAAAGCAAGATAATACCAAATACTCCAGCAATAATATAACTTATATTTAAATAGTTTTTCATTAACACTGACATGAGTGGTGGTCCTGCTGCAACACCAATAAATCGTGCAGAACTATAGAAAGAGGAAATTGTTCCCCGCTGTGTCTTTTCAATATTTTCAGTAATGAGCGCATCCAAAGTTGGCAGCATGGCACCAATCGCGATTCCTAATACACTTGTTATTATAAGCAGCAACACAATTTTTTCCTTCGTATAGCCAACAAAAACTATACTTCCTGACATTAATATTAAGCTAATCAATATAATCTTTCTCATCAACGGTATGCTTCCTTTTATCTTCCTTCCCGCCACATAAGAGGAGATACATAAGAAGAACAAAGGGATTGCCAAGACAAAGCCTTTTTTAATGCCTTTTAAATCATGTAATTTTTCTAGACTTTCCGATAAAAAAAATAGCACTGCAAAAAGAACAAGCATGACAAAAACGCCCAATAGGAATACAACGGAAAGCCACTTCCCTCCCTCCTCAAAGGTTACTTTCGTTTTATTTAAAAATTCTTTGAACTTTATTGGTGCCTGATTATTCTTCGGTACTTTTATAAAGAAAAAAACGAGAACAATCGAAATTAAACTAAAAAAGGAAATAGAAAAGAACGGTAAAAACCAAATAAGTGAAGCGAATAAGGATCCTAAAATCGGACTTAACACTTTCCCGAAGGTATTCGATGTTTCAATTATGCCTAAACAGGAACTTGTTTTCTCATCATCAGCTTTATAAAGGTCCCCTACTAATGGCAAGACGATTGGAGTTGCCCCAGCCGCACCAATCCCTTGAAGTACGCGGCCCAAGATAATCCAGGTATAC
>NZ_JBFUIB010000429.1:0-3156 GCF_056402095.1 Peribacillus sp. P4_C12 | reverse complement strand
GTTCAAAAGTGTATGTACTAGTTCTCGCACTCCCACCGTGCCCCCGTTGATCTAAAGCTAAAACTCGGTATTTTTCTCCTAATACAGCAGCAACTTGATCCCATGTTTCTGCACTTGTCCCCAGCGCGTGAAGTGCAACAAGTGGTGGGGCAGAAGGTTCGCCACTCTCGCGATATTGAAAAGTGAGTCCATTCAGTTCAATTTGATTCACCCGTGTTTCCATCTCCGATCATCTCCTAGGGTAGGTTTTATCATTTTAAACCCGATTTATTTAATGTCCGTACCTATATATTCAGCGAATGTGTGAATATTCCTTTTTAAACTCTTCTTCCCTTTAGTTAAATAGTCTCTAATATCATTTCTTCTACACTATTCTGCCCCTTTAGTTAATTACGGAAAAAATCCACCAAATGGCAGCCCTGATCTCAACTAACGCACCTGTTAGTTCAATTAGGTTAAGGAATTTTAATTTATTTTAGGCTTTATTCTCTGTTCAAATTCATCTTTGGCTATATCCCAAACTTATCTTGAACATCTTGAGCCATTAAATCAGTAATTATTTCATAATCATCTACTATATCTTCGTTAAGGATTCCCTTAACTGTACTCCACTGAATAAATTTATCATCACTTGGGCTGATAATATAAAAATATCTGGTTTCATACTTGTTTATCATTGGTACCTCCAGGATGAATTTTGGTTTCAAATCTTAATTCCAGTTTACAATTCGAGTTATATCCTCTTAAACTTAAACTATCCTACTACTTTTGTATTTTTAAAAAATCTCCTTATCAAGCCGTCACCTAAAAACAAAACAATTGCACAAATTATTAAAAACCACCAACCAAGTCCTTTCCAATACGTTGTAGCTAAAATCGCAATCAGAAAATACCAAGCTATAATTACTAACCCGTATAAAAACTTCATTTTAACGCCCTTTCTTTATAGACATTAAGAAATCCCCTCAATTTTTTTTAAAGTATCCTGCCCCGTTAGCTCAATATTTACTTCAATTTTATTAGTACCATTAACACTAGTGAATATGGAAAAATTCTTTTTCTCACCTACCTCTTTACTTTACAAAAAGTTAGCATTTCCCTTTTTAAAGGAACATCCGTTTGTGGAGGAAAGTTAGCTGTAATGATGATGTCTGGGTAATAATAAGTAAGTTACCGTTGCCTATTAAAAAAAGCAAGGCCCGATTGTCCCTGCTTGTTATTTGACTATTACTTTTCCAGCCATTCCTTCTTGTAAATGGTACCGACATATCAGATCATATGTACCGTTCTTTTTCGGTTTCACGGTAATGGTTTTTTCTTTTCCCGGCTGGACTTCAGCGTCAATACTGAGCTTTTCCACTGTGAAGGTGTGCTTTTTCGTACCTTTGTTTTTCACTATCAACGTTGTCGTTCTTCCATTCGGAATAGTGATGACTTTCGGATTAAAGTAATCATCGTTCAACTCGACCTCAATCGCTTTCACTGACTCAATTGGCTGTGTTACGACTCCAGACTCGGCAAATACACTGAGTGAGTCTGGAGTTGTCACAACCACAATCATCGCAAGCAAAACGACCAATCCAGTTAACCACTTTTTCACAGACATTCGCAATCCCTCCTTTCCTAAGACTATCTTTTTCCAATTCATAAAATATTATCACTATAAATTAGGTTCCAACGTGCTTCAAATAGTAACTCTTTTATTTGAAACAGTGACAAAAAAAAAAGATCGACTCTAATGGCGATCTTCTGGAATCCATTCTACTTCATTCGAATAGGTAAGGGTTTGACATTATCGCTCCCTTTTCCCCTCGTTCACACCGTACATGAGATTTCCACCTCAAACTGCGTTCCAACTAATCCAATTCGATTTAATCATCAACACTTCTGAAATCGTTACCCCTTCAGTGTCTCAATTCTTCTGTTTCAATAAGTCGGTGCCTCCCGTGGGAGATAAACCTCTTTTAGTATTACGAAAACCTTATTTACCGATAAAGATTTGCCTTACATGATTACATGAATCTTCATTATTCTAGTGGCTATCCCTCCATGTGGATTAGACATATCATTGGTACTATGCCACCACTTTCCCGAAATAAAGATAAGTTATACAGTGGCTAGTCTCACTAGTGTTTTCCTTATCAACGCATCATTGGGAGTAAGCCCTCCACGTTACCAGCTTACAACGTTGAATTATCTATTATGGAATGAACTTAGGTGCTTCCTCCCTACCCCTATCTCTTTTTCTAAGATAGAAGGGAGGTGACCGCAATGGATCTTCTAAAAGACGTATTAGTGGAAGTAGCTAAAACAGTTGCCAATTCGACAGTTGTATATTTATTTAGCTTACTTCCTGCTAAAAAAGTCAAAAAGAAAACCACCCGTTCTACATCCAAACAGCACGGGCGGCCTTCTAAGTAGTGTAAGATTTAGGAGCAACCGACCACTTTGGATTGGTTACTAGGCGAGATGTTAGCGCATCTCGTCTTTTTTATATATTCCACGTTATAACATAAATATACTAAAAAGATAAAAAAGAAACTACTTTCCCTTCGATAGTTCTTGCTTTATTTTTCTCCGGTTATATGATCCTTTGCCTTTCTTATTCAAAATCACACGAGTTGAGGCATCAAATCCCCAACTTAATCTACTATTGGTCATTTCACCGATTGTTTTCTTTTTCATATACATACCTGCTTTCTTTGAAACTTTCTTAGACCGCTACATTATTTCACAAGGCTTTGGCTTTTTAAATTCAAAGTATAAACAACTTTATTATCTCCATACATCAGGATATTAACAGTCGTAATTTCGTTTAAATTTGTTAACTCACGCATACTTCCTTAACATAATTCGGTCGTCCGTTGCATTCCAAAAGCCTCTAAAAATCGGGCCATATTGATACCGATATTAAACTAACGTACCCGTAAGTTGAACAAGGTTAAGTAAAATCTTTAAAAAAACAATTTATATAAAACATATCCAACTATTAAAACAACAATTAATATTCCTGTTTCTTTCCAACCTAAACCACTAACTAAGTCTGCTGGATTACCATATTCAGTTCTATTAATTCCATCTTTGAATGCACCTGTTGGATTTTTTTTTAGTTCTTCTTGTCTTAACCTCTCTCTTTTTTCTTCAGACATTTCACGG
>NZ_JBFUIB010000428.1:0-3174 GCF_056402095.1 Peribacillus sp. P4_C12 | reverse complement strand
TCCTGATGTATCGGGGTTTTCTAACTCCCTTGAGCTTCTACTGCAATCCCAAGAACAGTAAGAATGTTTCCTATGTTAACAATCAATGAACCAAATAAATCAATCTTATCTCCAATATTAGTAGGTAAGGAATTTAAAATATGATCTTCTTCGGGTTTCCACTGGTTCAAAACTTCTCACCTTCTTGGCTATTACTTTATTTTTTTAAATAAGCTCAATGTTGCCACATTTAGCTCTAGTTCAATGTCTTTTAATTTGGAAATTGCATTTTGTATATCGTCTTCATTCAATTCTGTTAGGGTTTCATTATCAATTCTCCATAATAAATTATTCAAACAATCTAAAATTTCCTTGAATGATTTTATTAATAATCCATGTTCCCCATCCAAAAGATATGGGGGAACAATAGTCTCTAGAGATTGGACACTACACTGTCCTACACTAATCGCATTTTTTAAATCTATACAGTACTGGTCATAATCAGAAATTATTCCATCAATATAAGTAGGATGTACCATATTAGAGATATAAACTAAATTTCCTCCCACCAATTGTAGAGTTTGCCCGTATTTCTTTAAATTTCTTCTCATATAATTTCCTCCTGATAACCAAAACACATTGGGCTTTTATCTTTGATAATGTATGCAATGGAAATAAAATGGTTCAAATAAAAAGTAAGAGTTCATTTGTATAAAATAATGATAAAAACTTCTCATTTGTGAGGGCTGTTTATGCTAATGTTCCCCTGTAAAAAAGGGGATTTTCCACCTACAGCATGTTAATACCTTTCACCACTGTTTGAAACATGGGTGGGGAGTTTTCAAAGAATCGCGACAAAGTACTTGGATAACTGCTCCTATTGGTACCGTTGGCCCGAATTGGGTAAGAACTTGGTTTTCATCAGTTAGCTAATGCAAATTCAATGGGGTATGTTCGTTGATGGGATAAATAAATAATATTGGGCACTGGTTTAGATACATTTAAGTAAATAATGAATATTGGATGTATACGATAGGTGGCAAATGAAGTATTAATTCATTTGAACGAAGCTAAAGAACATTGGGAAAAAAGTAGTTTTTGAGACAATTCTTATTCAGTTAACGGGTAGCGTAATTAAATAAGGAACACGAAAATTATCAATCTTTTTTATTAAAGAATAATTGGATTAAATATTATAAGAGCAGGTTTTGAACAATCATTTTTCAAAACACGCTCTTTACTTTGTTCGTTTATTAAGGGAGCATTAATTAAAAATATATTTTATTTCAAAACTAAAATTTTTACTCACTTACATTAGTAATATATGGTATTATTTAAAATGGTATTATTTTCTAAAATATACAATCTGGGGTGAAATTTACATGGAGTTTTTTACTAAGTGGTCGTTTAAGAACAAGGCAGCTGTTTCATTAGTAACCATTTTTATTTTGTTGATAGGAGTTGTTAGTTATTTTAAACTGCCGATGGAATTTTTACCATCTGCTGATAATCCACAAGTTACGATTGTCACAATGGGGCAGGGCACTGATTCGAAAACGATGGAAACGCAAGTTACAGATCCGATAGAAAGGGTTGTTACAGGAGTAAAAGGAAAGAGTTCAGTATACTCCACCACTGGAGATGGATTTTCAAAAGTAGATCTATTCTTTGAATCGGGATCTGATATGAAACAAGCAAAACTTGATGTTCAAGAGGCTTTAGACAATGTAACATTGCCTCAAAATATTGCAAAGCCTACTGTTACACAGCTTAATACCTCAATGATTCCTATTTCATTTATAGCTGTGACTTTTAAGGACGGATTAACAGCTGAAAATCTAGACTTTGCTAAGAAAGAATTAGAGCCTCTATATAAAGATATTAAAGGAGTTTCAGATGTACAGACATTTGGAGTTTCCCAATCTGTTCTTTCAGTTAAAGTGGATAATAAACAATTGGCTAAAAAGAAAGTCTCCATTCAAGATGTAATGAGCGTCCTTAACGGTCAGAATACAGCTCTAGCCGTTGGCGAGAAGGTGATTGATGGGAAGACAAGTAATATTAAGGTTATCGGTGATTTAACGAGTATTGAAAAATTAAAAGCGCTAAAGGTCACTTCAAAGGTCACGCTAGGAGAGATAGCAAAAGTTGACGAAGCGAAGAATGGTAACCTCATTAGTCGTTTTAACGGAAAAGAAAGCATTGATATAAGCATTATTAAGGACAGCCAATCAAATGCTGTCACAATCAGTAAAGAAGTTGAAAAAGTATCAAAAGAAATTAATGAAAAGTATCCTGACCAGAAATCAACTATCTATTTATCTACAGCTGATATGGTGGAGACTTCTGTTCAGACGATGGTTAAAGAAGTGCTACTTGGTGCACTATTCGCCACTATTGTGATTATGGTCTTTTTACGAAATGTACGGTCTACATTTATTACAATCGTATCCATACCTTTATCTCTTGGCTTCACGTTATTTTTGCTATCATTGTCGGGAGTGACGTTAAATATATTGACGCTAGGCGGTGTCGCTGTTGCGATTGGTCGCTTGGTGGACGATAGTATTGTTGTTATTGAAAATATTTTCCGGAAAATGCAACAAGAGAAGATTTCAATCCAATTGGTGATGGATGCAACAAAAGAAGTAGGAGTGGCGATAACAGCTTCAACACTTACTACTGTAGCCGTCTTCTTGCCAGTAGCTTTATTGAACGGAGGGCTTCAAGAATTTCTACTGCCTTTTGCTTTAACGGTCACTTATTCTTTGCTAGCTTCTTTAATTGTAGCATTAACTGTTGTTCCGTTAATGAGTGCAGGATTACTGAAGAAAGCGAAGTTGCCAAAACATCGACCAGCTAAGCGTTTTACTAAGTTGGTTACTTGGTCATTAAACCATAAATGGATGGTCTTGATTGTTGCATTGCTGTTGTTTGTCGGTTCAATTGGTACATATTTTGCTATGCCAAAAGGAGCAATTGATAATTCTTCAGCTGACTATGCCTCCGTGACGTTAACTTATCCAAATGATCAGCCCTTTGATAAAGTAAAAGAAAAAGCGATTGAACTCGAAGAAACGATTCAAGATAGGAGTGAAGTGGATAATGTGTTCATGCAATTAGGAAACTCTGCCGAAGCGGCTCAATATGGCGCTGTCACATCACCTACAGAAGCGACTTTTGGTATCTTAGTGA
>NZ_JBFUIB010000427.1:0-3225 GCF_056402095.1 Peribacillus sp. P4_C12 | reverse complement strand
GTTCATAATCTTATTATAATACTCTATACGTTTAACCTCAACAATAATATGTGATTTAAACGATAAAATCATCTTTTTTGTTTATACTACATAAAAAATACCGTTCTCTTTATCCTCCGCTTACTGGAGGGATAAATGCAATGATATCTTGATCTTTTATTATTTCATCGTCTGTTACAAAGCTTTCATTTATAGACGTCACTATTTGATTGAAAGAAATTTGCCCCCTTCGTATGCTAAAGATAATTAAATACAGCAAATGTTGTGATCCGTAATAGACTTTATTCTGGGAAAAAAGGACTGACTTACAAAGATTATTAACATACTTTGAAAGTCAGTCTCATTTTCTAAAATAAATTATGTTTCAAGGTATGATTCCAATTATTTGAACAATACAAGAGCGTTAGGTGAATTAAACAAAGATTCCTTATCCACCCTATTTATTAAATGTTTTCAAACCAATTTGAGAATAATGAGACTAGAATTTCTTCTTCACAATTTTTATATTTTAGCCGCCTATATGAGACATTTCTACTTTTGAGCTATTTCTTGAACTATTACCATTTACTCTTTCATCAGAATAGCGATCGCTACGATGATTCCAAATATCAGTAATTTTATTTGTAATCACATCATCCGACTCTTCTGAGCGGAGCAATTGACGAAGATCATATCCTTTTGATGCAAATAAACATGTATATAATTTCCCTTCAGCAGAAACTCTAGCCCTTGAACAGGTCGAGCAAAAAGAATCGGTCACAGATGATATTATTCCAATTTCTTGATCACTGTCTATATACCGGTATCTAGTAGCAACCTCTCCTACATAATTTGGCATAATTTGTTCTAACGGCATGACTTCTCCAATTCGATCTAAAATCTCTTGCTTTGTCATTACTTCTGCCATTCTCCAGCCATTTGAATTTCCTACATCCATATACTCAATAAACCGAAGAGTATGTTTATGCTCTTTAAAATATCTCGCCATTGGAATGAGATCTTGATCGTTTTTCCCTTTTTGAACGACCATGTTTATTTTCACTTTTAGTCCTGCATTAGAAGCTGCCTGAATACCCTCTAAAACTCTCGCAACTTTGCTTCTATTCCCATTTAACTGGTTAAAACATTCATCATCTAAGGAATCAAGACTAACTGTCACCCGTCTTAACCCAGCATTAATTAACTCAGGCGCATACTTTTTAAGAAGAGATCCATTTGTCGTAATGGCAATGTCTTCTACTCCATTAATCAAATTCAAACGATGAATCAATTCAGGAAGATTCTTGCGTAATAGAGGTTCTCCTCCTGTAATACGTATTTTTCTAACACCTAATGAAACAAATATACGGCTCAATCTCTCCATTTCATCAAAAGACAGAATTTTATCAGAGGATAAAAAAGGATAATTAGGTCCAAATATTTCTTCAGGCATGCAATAACGACAGCGAAAATTACAACGATCGGTCACAGATAAACGCAGATCACTCAATGGGCGTTGTAATTTGTCCAATATACCATCTTCCATGTTTTTCTCGTCTCCTCTCTAATATAGAAAACCAACTAAAATTAATGGCAATTATTTCTTACAGTTTCTGTTGAATTCGCTCTGGACATGTATAAATATTCAAAGATTGATTGCGAATAAAACCTACTGTCGTAATCCCTAGTTCTTCTGCTAGCTGTAATGCCAATTCAGTCGGCGCAGATTTTGAAAGAACTACCTCACAACCAATTTTTGCTACTTTCAATAAAATTTCTGAAGATATACGTCCGCTAAAAACAATGATTTTATTTCCAATCGAGATATTATTTTTTAAACAATATCCGTATATTTTATCCAAAGCATTATGTCTTCCTATGTCCATCCGACTTAGCATAAAACCGTTTATATCACAGAGTGCAGCATTATGCACTCCTCCTGTATCTTGGAAAATAGTGGCGGAAATTTGTAAATTATTCATTAAACGAAAACAATCATCTGGCGAGAGCTTGACTCGAATTTCATTCATCTTCTTAGCAGTTAATGCATCGTTAACGAAGACAAACCCTTGTCTGCTCATTCCACAGCATGATGTAATATAGCGCTTGTTCTGGAAATTTTGGTAATAAGGATTCAATTTATCTATTTTCACATGTACATACCCTTCTTTTTCTTGAACCCAAATGTCTTTGATTTCCTCATATTTCCGTATAATTCCTTCAGATGCTAAGTAACCGATAACCATATCTTGAATATATTCGGGTGTACAAACCATCGTAACAAATTCTTGTTCGTTAATTTTTACTGTAACTGGAAATTCCGTAACAATTATATCTTCAGCATTTTCAATATGTCCGTTTGTGAATCTAAGGATTTCCCTTTTCTCCACTGCTGGTTTCATATAGCACCACATCCTTTACATTATATTTTTATCGAAGAATTCTTTCTTTCTTCAATTAGCTTGGTTCCTACTACCTTTCTATTTCTACAGAGGAATAACTAGATATACACCTTGAATCATTTTTGTTGTGGTTTAATGAACCATGTGCAGCCTTGGAGGTTCTTAAAATAAATGTTTTTGTTAGCATAAATACCCATACAAGGATTGAACATTATATATAGAAGAAACTCATCAAAAATAAGCTTTTTTACACTGAATTTTAAAAACACCTCAGTATCTTTATGAGAAAGATTTGATTTACAGGGATACCGCCTTTTCTTCATTGGCAACGAATAATTCTAGATGGTAGATAACTATCCTCTATGAACAAGATCTTGAGCTAAAGATGTAAACATCTCTCCAGTAAGCGAATCTTCATCGTATATACTTGAACCTTTATTTTCCTCACGTTTGGCAAAAGGAATTCTTGCTACTACTTCAGATTGTAGCTGTTGAGCTAGCATATCGCCGCCACCTTTTCCAAAAAGGTAGTTCCTCGAACCATCTTGTTCTTCATAATATGCCATATTTTCAACGATACCTAAGATTTCATGATTGGTATGTTTCGCCATGGCACCTGCTCTTGAAGTAACATAAGAAGCGATATTGTGAGGAGTCGTTACGATAATTTCCTTTGCCTGTGGAATCATGGCAGCTACATCAATGGCTACGTCTCCTGTGCCAGGAGGTAAATCAAGAAGGAGGTAATCCATTTCTCCCCAATGCGTGTTGGTAAGGAAGTTTTGAATCCATTTGTTTAGCATCGGTCCTCGCCACATAACTGGTTTATTATTGTCTGTAAAAC
>NZ_JBFUIB010000426.1:0-3240 GCF_056402095.1 Peribacillus sp. P4_C12 | reverse complement strand
GCTTCCTCTCGGGCAATGGATCAACTCGTTTCTGTAGGAGTTATCCGTAATGATGAAGAACGAGAAACGAAAAAAGTATTAAGTGAGCGGCAGCAACATACGTCATCGCAGCTGCACTTAATACTTTTTTCGTTTCTCGTTCTTCATCATTACGGATAACTCCTACAGAAACGAGTTGATCCATTGCCCGAGAGGAAGCATTAAACTCCACCGGCAGCGTGATTACTTGAAATAATACTGCAGCTGCCATAAATACGATACCCGCTATTAATAAGCCTGGGATTCTGGCTAACACCCCGATTAAAATCAAAATCCAAGATATATTGGAACCAAAGTTAGCGACCGGTACTAACGCATGGCGAAAACGTAAGAACGCATAAGCTTCTTTATCTTGAATCGCATGTCCCACTTCATGGGCTGCAACTGCTACACCGGCAACAGAATGCCCATGATAGTTATCCGTCGATAAACGGACCGTTTTATCTCTTGGGTCGTAATGATCTGAGAGCATTCCAGGTGTTTCTTCGACCCTGACATTATATAAACCATTTTGATCCAAAATGGCTCTCGCCGTTTCAGCACCATTCATACCCGAAGAAGCAGATACTTTTGAATATTTTTTATACGTACTTTTCACTTTCATTTGTGCATAAATCGGGATTAAAATGATAATCGCCAAATAAATGAAATACATGGTATCCTCCTAAAACTATTATTACTCTCAATTCTATGGAATGAATGCTACCATGTCAAATATAGAGTTCTCTTCACTTACCTTCAATCGTTATGTTCTTTTCTAGGTTTTTCTCGATCTCCATTATATTTTCTCCAGCCGACGTAAGAAAGAGTCATTATTATAATACTGCCAGTAGTTATGATAACCCACCAAAGGGAAGGATCTGCATCGTCTTCTCCCATATCATTAAAAATAGACGTTAATTCATTTTGCAATGCATCCAGCTCTTTTTGGCTATCACTATCTCTAATTACTTCAGGACGGTATTGATTAATGTATTGAATCCTAGTATCCAGTTGCTGAATCTTTTCTTTAGAAAGGTCGACTTTCAAGCTTGGATATATCATTTCGTATTGTGAAAGGAATAAGTTCAATTGATTATTAAATGTTATTGTGTCTTGATGGATCGCGGCATCCTTTGTTTGCCTGAAGGAATTCATCATTTGATCCTCCATCTCGGTCCAAAGAGGCTGATGCGTTGACTTCACAGCATCCACAACAAGCCTAAATTTTGTAACTGAATTAACCTTCTCAGAATCTCCCTTATTCAAATCCTTTATTGTCATCAATGCTTCATTATGAGCTACAGTAATAATTCGAAGTTCGTCCATGTCAAGAATTTGTTCTTTCGCTGTCTCTTTTATAAACTGGTCAGAAAAAAACGTAAGCATCTTTTCCGAATCTCCGTATCGCTTCAACTTTGTCATTTCCAACGCTCTATCGGAAATGTTATCTAATTGCTCCAAACTTGAAGAGGATTCTGCATAGACAGGGAAATGTAAGACGACAAATAAAACAGCAATGGTTAATATGAATTTTTTCAACATGCTACTCGTCCCTCCTCATATCTCTACTAAAACGATATGAAACAAAAAACATGAGTAGACCTTGTTCATCATAAAAAGTTAACCCCGCACTCAAAAAATGAATGCGGGGCTAACTATTAGTTGATCATTGAAAGAGTAAATCGCTTTTTTCTAAAACCAAAGTACCATCCAACAAAGATAGAAAGAATGCTTAGCCAAAAGGTAAAATAGCCTATTGAATTCATATAGACCAATAAATCACGATAAATAGGCATCATTTCAAAAACGTAATCAATAATATCATTATGTATGGTCCAAATCCCTGCTAAAATCAAATGCCAAGGTTTTATTCGATAAAATGGTGAATATAAAATCCCTTGAATCGCCATACCCAAATGAGAAGCCATTAACATATAACCTTCCCAAGGCAATGTACCTGTTGTCATTAATGTCAGTATATTCATCACAACTGCCCATAAACCATATTTGAATAGGGTTATAATCGCCAATGCCTCCATAAGGCCAAAGTTTCTTTTCAAAAGAAACCCCAGTAATACAAATACAAAAAATAGGCTAGCAGTCGGGCTGTCTGGTACAAAAGCTAAAAAAATAGTCGGTGTGTTTGCTAATTGACTACCATACCAATAATATCCAAATATAGTTCCGAATATATTAACCATTAATAGCAAAAAGAGCATTTGCCGATTTGCAAGCCAGCTGTAGATAATATTCATTCTTTTTACCTCTCTTACTATTCTCAATACACCCATTTTACAGTTCCTGATCTTTAAATCCAAGTTTTCATTTCAATTTTTTATCAGATTTTTTTCAATTTTCCAATAAAAAAGCCGACAACCGTAGTCGTCAGCTTTTCCATTCGGCAGCATATGAAAGAAAATGCTGTCGATAAATACTTTATTTTGCTGTTAAACCCGAAACAAATTCAGCTAATGTTGCCAATTCTTCATCAGAACCTTTGAACATACCAGCTGGCATAGCACCTTGTCCTTTGCGAGCGATTTTAGAGATTTCTTCTGGCTTTAAACCAGTGTCAATCAAGCTCGGTGCTCCTGCTCCACCTGTTAACTCAGCTCCGTGACAACTAATACAACCACTAGCATCCATAAGTTTATAACCTTCGCTGTCTTTATCAATGTCTGCACCTTCTACTATTGCACCTTGTTTCTTAGAAGCTTCCCAGTCGTGATGGGCTGCAGACTCCCATGTCAGATAAAAAACACCAGCCATTGCTAATAACATAAAACCTACAGCAAATGGACGTTTTGCTGGACTACGCTCTGGACCACGGTCTAAAAATGGTGCCAAGAGCAATGCCCCGAATGCTAGTCCAGGTATAACGAGAGCCCCGATTGCATTATACGGACCCGATGCATAAGTATACTTAAGTAATTGGTAAAGGAATAGGAAATACCAGTCAGGTAGCGGAATATACGCTGTATCTGTCGGATCTGCTATTCTTTCTAATGGAGACGGATGTGCAATTGTTAGGCACAAATAGCCAACAAGAAATACAGCTCCGACCATCCATTCTTTTAAAAGGAAATTAGGCCAAAATGCTTCAGTTTTCCCAGGATATTCTGAATAATCTTTCGGAATATTCGGTTTACGGTTCGCGGAGATACGCGAGTCACCTACGAATTTCATACCTTTCCCACGATGCATTGAACAATCCCCTCC
>NZ_JBFUIB010000425.1:0-3243 GCF_056402095.1 Peribacillus sp. P4_C12 | reverse complement strand
CTATCCGTTCAAGGAACAGTGTGTATAATAATAACAGTTCACCCATTTTATTAATCCAAGTTATTTTATAAGAAAACTCCATTGACAAGGAATAAATATATGTTAATATTTAAAATAATAAAACTTATCCAGAGCGACGGAGGGAATTGGCCCTTTGAAGTCCAGCAACCTGCATGATGGATGCAAGGTGCTACATCCAACAAAATGTTGATCATTTTGGAAGATAAGGTAAAAAATATTACCTTGAAAATCTTTCCATCATGGAAGGATTTTTATTTCTGTAAAATTCGTTTGCAAACCATAGCATTGTAAGATGTTTTGGAATATATAAATTTAAGAAAATGCATTTTATAAACGGGTCAGCTATACGATAAGCTAGTCTCGGATTTTCTTAAAGGAGGAACTGGCTTGGAAAAAGAGAATCAGCTGGAGGAAATATTTGAACGCCTACAAGAAATGCTTAAGTCGATGAAATATGGATCCATAACACTTATCGTCCAGGATGGTAAAATTATTCAAATGGAAAGAAATGAAAAGCTGAGAATTAAATAAGGTATCTGCTGACTAGAAAACTAGAGGTGGATTTAACTGATATAAAAGAGAGTATTAGTTAAATTCGTCTCTTTTTTCTAGGGTCTTTTAAGCGTTAGAAAACATCAGCGAGTATTAATCGCAAGTTACTCTATTCTGTGAAACATTTAGCAAGTTTTTAGAGGGGGCTTTAAGAGTGTCTGCATTAGTAAACTATGAAAATTTCGACACAGAGATTTTGCCTGCATTTCCTGAGGACAGTGAGTCAAAAGGTGCTTTAGAAGTTCTTGAGTGGGCAAATTCCCAATATGGTAACAAACTCATTTATGCATGTAGTTTCGGCATTGAAGGAATAGTACTTACGGATTTATTGGCAAAAGTCAATCCTTCAGCCAAAATTGTTTTTCTGGATACGGATGTTCATTTTGAAGAGACTTACAAATTAATTGAACAAGTTAAAAAGCGCTATCCGCAGCTTTCAATTGAAATGAAAAAGCCGGCATTGACGCTTGAGGAACAAGCATCTGAATATGGAGATGAGTTATGGCTCCGTGATTCAAATAAATGTTGCAGCATACGTAAGATCGCTCCGCTTACTGAGGTACTTTCAACGGCAACTGCTTGGCTCTCGGGACTACGCAGGGAGCAATCTGAAACAAGAGCATTAACGGAATATATTAATCAAGATAATAAGTTTAAATCAATTAAAATATGCCCGCTTATTCATTGGACATGGAAAGATGTATGGCGCTATGCCCATAAAAATGGGCTTCCATATAATGTTCTTCACGATAATGGATATCCTAGTATTGGCTGTAAAACATGTACGGCACCTGCTATCAATGCCGATGATTTACGCTCAGGACGTTGGCAGGGCGCGCAAAAAACAGAATGCGGATTACATTTATCTTAATAAATAGAAAATTTAGGGGGAAATTAGCATGACAGTTAGCTTACCGCACGGAGGAACGTTGATCAATCGTTGGGAACCAGACTATGATATTACTAAAATAAACAACTCAATCGAAATTGATGAGATTGCTTTAAGTGACCTGGAATTAATAGGTACTGGGGCCTATAGTCCTATTAAAGGATTCTTTACAAAAGATGACTATCAAGCAGTGGTTAAGGATATGAGGCTTAGCAGCGGCCATGTTTGGAGCATCCCGATTACTTTGCCGATTACTGATGAAGTAGCAAAAGCTCTTACTCTAGGAGAAGAAGTAAAGTTGAATCATGAAGGAGAAACATACGGAGTTCTCATTGTTTCTGATATCTTCAGACCTGATAAACAATTGGAAGCCACATTAGTTTATCAAACGGATGATGAGAAACATCCTGGTGTGAAAAATTTGTATAACCGTGGTGAAGTATATGTCGGCGGGGATATTAAATTAGTTAAACGAATCGAACGTCCACTATTCCAAGATCATTATTTGGATCCTGTTGACACAAGAAAAACTTTTGCTGAAAAAGGCTGGAAAACAGTTGTTGGATTCCAAACAAGAAATCCTGTTCACCGTGCACATGAATACATTCAAAAAACTGCATTGGAGATTGTAGACGGTTTATTTTTAAATCCGCTAGTAGGTGCTACTAAATCAGATGACATACCAGCTGATGTACGGATGGAGAGTTATAAAGTACTACTAGAGAAATATTATCCTAAGGATCGTGTCTCCCTAGCAGTTTTCCCTGCTGCCATGCGTTATGCAGGGCCAAGAGAAGCCATTTTCCATGCCATGGTTCGTAAAAATTACGGATGCACCCACTTTATTGTTGGCCGTGACCATGCCGGTGTAGGCGATTATTACGGCACTTATGATGCACAAAAAATCTTTGGTAATTTCAAACCTGACGAGTTAGGAATCACGCTATTATTCTTTGAACATAGCTTTTATTGTAAAACATGTGGAAATATGGCTTCTGCTAAAACATGTCCGCATGGTAAAGAAGATCATGTTATCTTATCCGGAACGAAGGTTAGGGAAATGTTGCGTAATGGTGAAATTCCACCAGCTACCTTCAGTCGTAAAGAAGTCATCGAGGTGTTGATCGAAGGCCTGAAAAAGAATGAAGTATTTAACTAAACTAGTTTCAAATATATGTAAGTAGTAAGAGGGGGATAATAATGAGTAATAGCACGAATGTAACTTGGCATAAAGCGTCTTTGACTAAGGAACTCCGTCGTAAGCAAAACGGACATGAGAGTACAGTTCTATGGTTCACAGGACTCTCAGGCTCCGGAAAATCAACGATTGCAAATGCAGTCGCTAAAGAGCTGTATAACCGAAATATTCGAAGTTATGTCTTGGATGGAGATAATATTCGTCATGGCTTAAATAAAGATTTGGGTTTTTCTGAAGAGGATCGGACTGAGAATATTAGGCGGATCGGTGAAGTTTCCAAGCTTTTTGTGGATAGCGGGCAGTTCGTATTAACGGCATTTATTTCCCCTTTTCGAGCAGACCGTCAAATTGTACGCGATTTGCTTGAAGAAGGCGAGTTTATTGAAGTCTACATAAAATGTCCGATTGAAGAATGTGAAGTGCGTGATCCAAAAGGTCTTTACGATAAGGCACGTAAGGGAATCATTAAAAACTTTACTGGGATTGACTCTCCATATGAAGAACCTGAACAGCCGGAAATCGTTTTAGAATCCAACCAATATAGTGTTGAAGAGTGCGTCGAACAGGTAATCAACTATTTGAC
>NZ_JBFUIB010000424.1:0-3270 GCF_056402095.1 Peribacillus sp. P4_C12 | reverse complement strand
GTCTAAGGGAGACCCCACAGGCGCAAAGGCGCCGAGGAGGCTCCCTGACCGCCCGCGGAAAGCGAGTGCCTGGAGTGGAAATCAACGTTCGAATTTTTACAACCCCTCAAAAAAACTGTAGACAAACTCGATTTTCATCGAGTTTGTCTACAGTCTGAAAGGCTGATTCCAATTGGAATCAGCCTTTTGTTATTCTTTGTCTTTTTTCTCAGTTTTATCACCTGATTCCGCTTTTGTTGCCTTTTCAGCTGCTTTTGTTACAGCTTGGTCCAATCTTTCTTGGATCTTCGCTTGAACTAAAGGACTATCCATAGTTTCTATGATAACTTCTTTATAAATGGTCCGCATGTCTTTAGTCTTCAATAACTTATTCATTTCTTTTTCCAAATCTGGGTCTTTTAAAATTTCAATAAGCATTCCGCGATACTGAGGGTCATTGGTTAATTCTTTCAATACCTTTTTGTGTTCGTCTTTTAAAGCTTTAGCATAGGCAGAGGTAAATTCAGGATCTTTAAAGGCCTTTTTCCAAAATTCCTTCCCTTTATCTGAAGTGACCGTATCTTCAATGGATTTCTTAATGATCTCTGAGTCCATAATAAGTTCAGTTTTTGTTTTCTCATCAGAAATGATATCCTGGATGGCTTTTTTTCCATCGTCTGTTTTTAAAATATCGACGACCATTTTCTTTGTCTCTTCATACTCATTTTTATCTGCGCTTGCTCCATTCTGCGCACAACCGGAACAAACGAGTAAGAATGACATGAAAAGCAAAGCAACTCCCACTCTCATACGCAGGGCCCCTTTCATCCTTCTTATTGTTAATATGGTTCCAATCGACGATATTATTCCCTTGTAGAATAAGTGGATTTTTCCAAATTTGGTTGGTACAATTAAGGAAATGAAATAGAAATGTATGGAGGAAAACGATGAACAGCCGTAATTTAGTTAAATTGTTTTTAACAACATTGCTTATCGGTGGTGTAACGGGCGGAGTTGTAGGGTTCTTAGCTCGTTGGAGTGAGTTTAAGCCTTATTTTTCTTCTTTTGAAATCAGTGCCATTCTTTCAACGTTTTTATGGTTATTCGGTGTCGGATTAATTTTTAGTGTCATAAGCCAAGCTGGTTTTTTTGCCTATTTAACGATACATCGTTTCGGTCTAGGGATATTTAAAAGTGCTTCCTTATGGAATGCAGTACAACTCGTACTTATTCTTTTCGTTGTATTTGATCTAGTCTATTTACGATATCTTAATTTTGGTTCAGGTGAGGGGATTAGTTCCTACATTGTGTTAGCTTTGGTTGTATTAGCCGCAGCGTTGATTACGGCCTATTTTAAAATGAAACAAACAAATAAACAGTCATTTATTCCGGCGATGTTTTTTATGGTTGTGGCCACAGTATTAGAGTGGATACCTGTACTAAGTTCTAATGATGAAGGCTGGCTCTACTTCATGCTGTTTCCATTACTAGTATGCAATGCTTATCAATTATTGGTTTTAAGCAAATTAATCGATCGTTCACAAAAAGAATTAGCCAGTAAAAAAACACGGATGCAAACTAAAGCAAAGGGAAAGAAATTAAAAGCAGGAGAATTAGGGAAGTAGGTAAAAGTGGCTAACCTTATTGGAAAGCGGAATACATAAGAAATTCTACATATAGAAAACTGCGTACTAAAGGTTAAGCATGACCCTTAGTACGCAGTTTTTTGTGTTTTTGTGTTCTAGTAAATGATGTTACCGGATTTCTTCACTGCTTGCTGATGAATTAGAGATCATCTCAGAAACGTTTACGAAGTTTAAATTTTTGGAGCGAAGTTCATCTATTAGTTCAGGCAATGCTTTATTAGTTTGTTTTGCTGAGTCTGAAGCGTGTAATAAGATGATATCGCCCTTTTGAGCCTTGTTAACGTTATGAACAATTCGATCAACGCCTGGGTTAGTCCAATCCTTTGAATCGATACTCCAATGAACCACAGTATAGCCGAATTTTTCACTGATTTTCAGGAGGCGCTTATCAAAGTGTCCGGTGGGCGCACGTAAAAGCTCGATATTTTTAACATTTAGTTTTTTAAAAGCTTCCTGTGCTTTTGAAATATCACGGATGATTTCTTGGTCTTCCAGATCGGAATAATCTTTGTAATCGTATCCGAGCATTCCGATTTCATAGCCTTCTTTTTCAATTTCATCCACTATGTCAGGGTGACGTTCTGCCCAAGATCCGGAAAGGAAGAAGGTAGCGGATTTAATCTTTTCTTTTTTCAATGTCTCTAAAATCGGGGCTGCTTTTTCATCGCCCCAGCCAATATTGAATGTGATGGCTACATTCTTTTCCCCTTTATAAACCGCTTTTGGTCCATCTTCGGTAGAAAAAACAGGTGAATGAAGAATGTTTTGTACAAAAAGGAACCAAGCGGTAAAAAGTGCCGTAAGTAAAATTAACGAATAATGTTTGATGTTCTTTGCCTGGAGCACCATGAAAAATTTCATTAATCCATCCCCTTGTCCAAAAGCTCTTGTTTTCATATTTATGCAGAGGCTGTTCCGTTATGCAGAAAAATCAATATAAAAATTCATAAAATTAAGATGAATGGGGAAAAATGACTGATGGAGGTGTGAGTTATGCTTGGCTTATTGATTAATGAAAAAGAAAAGAAGGAATTAGAGTACCTCTTAAAAAGAGAGATGGATGAAATATTATTTGATTTACAAGATGATAGAATCGATTGCATAGTTAAAAGAGCTATAAATGAAAAATATAATATCCTTTTCAGGTTGTTTAAAAGGCTAGGTACAGAAAAGGAATGCCTTATTTATATGAGAGTAAAAACAAACTTTAATGAGAAGAATTAGTCCTGATTTTTAAAAGTGAATTAAATTTAAAAAATCTATTGACTATTAATTTATACGCTGGTATATTATAAAAGTTGCTGCAAGATAATAGCTTTTAAAAAAAGAACAAAAAACTTTTTAAAAAAAGTTATTGACGAAGTAGAGATAAGATGTTAAGATATTAAATGTCGCTAAGAGATAAAGCGAAACAAATTGCTCTTTGAAAACTGAACAAAACAAAGCGCCAACGTTAATTTTTAAGTGAGCACACACTATCAAAAAAGCAAAATGAGCAAGTCAAACATTTCTTCGGAGAGTTTGATCCTGGCTCAGGACGAACGCTGGCGGCGTGCCTAATACATGCAAGTCGAGCGAATCGATGGGAGCTTGCTCCCTGAGATTAGCGGCGGACGGGTGAGTAACACGTGGGCAACCTGCCTAT
>NZ_JBFUIB010000423.1:0-3286 GCF_056402095.1 Peribacillus sp. P4_C12 | reverse complement strand
GATACAAGGGATTCTTATATAACATTCTACAGCTGCTAATTTATGCCTCTCACCTAAATTTGTCTTCCTATTCCCTATGTGAGTAAGATATAAAATAAAATTTTTTTCTAAGCCGATTCGGATTTGTATAAGAATGTTATAGCAACATTTTTTTTAGTAAAATTCAATTTAGTAGTTTACTACTAAATAATAATCTTATATACTTATCCCACGAGATAGACAAAATGCATGCAATTCATATTATTATAGATAAAACGCATGCAACTCTCTTATACTTCACGAAAAGGGGTAACAAAATGAAAAAAAACAGGTGGTTAATTGCTTTATCTGCTATTGCCATTCACCTTTCCATTGGTGGTGCATACGCATATAGCGTATACAAGAAACCTTTAGTTGAGACTATGGGGTGGTCAGAAACTGAAGTAACTTTAGCATTTACAATAATGATGGCGCTTGCAGGAACCTCTGCAGCTTTCTTTGGTAAATTTGTTGAAAAGAATGGTCCAAGAAAATCTGCCTTAGTTGCTGCTGTATTATTCGGTTTAGGACAAGCCGGTTCTGGTTTGGCTGTCATGATCGATTCACTTCCACTTTACTTACTAACATATGGAGTATTAAGTGGACTTGGTATGGGTATTGGGTACATTTCACCAGTATCTACTCTTGTCAAATGGTTCCCTGATAGAAGAGGATTAGCAACAGGTATGGCTGTACTCGGTTTTGGTGCTGGATCTCTTATTACTGCCCCAGTTGCAGCAAGTCTTATGGAATCCGTTGGAATTTATTCTACTTATTATATATTAGGAGCAGGCTATTTCATTCTTATGTTTTTAGGTGCTTCATATATTGCACCACCAAAAGCGAATTACATTCCTGAAGGTATGAAAAAAGATTTTGAGTCAGGAAAAAAAGAAATTAAAAAAGATCTAAGACAATTAACTGCAAAAGAAGCCGTTAAAACAAAACATTTCTGGATGCTTTGGTCTATGAAATTAATTAATACTAGTGCAGGGATAATGATGATTTCTGTGGCTTCTCCTATGGCTCAAGACGTAGTTGGATTGTCTGTAGCTGGCGCAGCAGCACTGGTAGGTATCATGGGAATCTTTAATGGTGGAGGCAGACTTGGTTGGGCAGCAGCCTCTGATTATATCGGTCGCTCAAATGTTTTCGTCATATTCTTTATTATTCAAATCGGAGCATTCCTTTTACTTCCAACTACTACAAATACGTTATTGTTCCAAGGACTTATTTTGTTAGTTGTTAGTTGTTATGGTGGAGGTTTCTCAAATCTCCCTGCATTTGCTGGAGATTTATTTGGAACAAAAGAAATTGGTGCTATCCATGGTTATCTTTTAACAACATGGTCTCTTGGAGGAGTTTGTGGACCAATGCTGGTTACCGCAATTAGAGAAAGTACAAACAGTTATATTCCAGTGTTCTATGTTTTCGCTGGATTAATTGCAATCGCTTTCGTCATTTCCATCTGGCTACGTTTAGATATCAAAAAAATGCAAAGAGAACAGAAACAAGGATTTACTAATACATTAAGTAAAATATCATAAACCAGAGTTGTTTATCTGACTATATTGTTAGATAAATCTTTTAGATCAAGGCATTATCAAGATAACTTCCTTATTGGGAATTTTCTTGTGATAATGCCTTTTTCATTTTATATTTTACTCTTTATTATATTTTCATCAGAATTTATATTTTATAAAAATTGAAAACAATTACTGTATGGGCACTTTTCAGGAACTTCATAAGAAAGTACTTTTATTCCTTCTAGAAAAACTAGCTACCCTACTCCCCCTATCTCACTCAAACTCAAAAGTATAAAATCGTTTTATCATATTTAGAAGGCAGTCTATAATTTACACTTTTAAAAATTCAGGCTTTATATTATTAGCATTTTCTTTTTGTATTATATATTTTTGAACCACCCTAAACTGTGATAAAGGCCTAGTTTTTTCTATTAAAAAATCCTAAATTMGTTATTTCGTAATAGCATATATTTAAAACTAATGTATAATAACTGTTGGTAATCTTTGTTTAGTAAGTATTTTCAAGGGTTTTTACAACTAAATAAGTAACACATTCTAACAAATTTTTTTGAAACATCAGCTAGGGGGAGCAATATGAGTTATTATAACCCGCAACAAATGGCGAAAATTGCAATCAAAGCAGGAACTAAGAAAGCAACATTGCCACTAACTAGTCTAATAATACTAGGTTTCCTAGGTGGGGCCTTTATCGCTTTGGGCTATTTATTTAACATAAGGGTCACTGCAGGCTTACCACATGAGTGGGGTACACTGAATAACTTAATAGGTGGTTTAGTATTCCCGTTAGGTTTAATACTTACTGTAATTGCCGGCGGAGAATTATTAACTGGAAATATGATGGCTGTATCGATGGCTGCGCTTGCTAAAAAAGTATCTGTTAAACAATTATCAATAAACTGGATCTTAATTGCTATAACCAACTTCGCAGGTGCCATTTTTGTTGCTTACTTTTTCGGACATCTACTTGGATTGACCGAAACTGATATCTTTTTGAATAAAACGATAGCTGCAGCACAATCAAAGGTGGATGCCAATTTTATTGAAGCATTCATTTCAGCTGTCGGCTGTAACTGGCTGGTAGCCCTGGCTATTTGGATTACATACAGCGCTGAAGATACTACAGGAAAAATCATTGGATTGTTCTTGCCGATTTGTGCTTTCATTACACTTGGATTCCAGCATATTGTTGCCAATATGTTTGTCATTCCAGCAGGAATTTTCGTTGGTGCCATTACTTGGGGTGAGTATTTTATGAACTTTATCCCAGTCTTCCTTGAAATGCTGTTGGTGGTGCCATTCTCGTAGGCGGTCTGTATTACGGAGCTTATGCACGTCAGGACAAAAAAGTTGTAGAAGAAATAAAGTATATAAAAAAATCATCATAATTTTTTTATACAAGGCCTTCATTTTCCAATGGAGGTTTGTTTTTCATTTTAACCAAAGAATTTTGGTATTTTAATATGAGGTCTCAGCTGCCTCTTACTTGAAATATATTGGTTTATTAAAGAACTTCAATGATTCTGTGAAGTAAATGAGATACATGCATCTGCCCTAAATTAGAAATTACTTTAGAATACAACCTTTGCTCCGAATTACGAAATATTTGAATTCTAATTAAAGGTAGAATCAACAACTCGCTTGAAAACAGTCTGCAATTGAACCATCGGATGTCAAATTACATCTATTTCCCCCCTAATCATTTATTACTATTGGTATTATTG
>NZ_JBFUIB010000422.1:0-3303 GCF_056402095.1 Peribacillus sp. P4_C12 | reverse complement strand
ATACGAAGGGATCATTTACCGGCGCAGATAAAAATGGAAAGGTAGGATACTTTCAACAAGCGAATAATGGCGTTTTATTCCTTGATGAAGTTGGAGATATGCCTATACACCTGCAAGTGAAATTGCTTCGTGTTTTACAGGAACAGGAAGTGATTCCGATTGGTAGTACTACACCTATACCGATTGATGTTCAAATTGTTGCTGCTACGAATAAGAGACTGGAAAAAATGGTTGAGATGGGGACATTTAGAGAAGATTTGTTCTATCGGTTAAACGTCATTCCCATTCATGTTCCGCCTTTAAGGGAAAGACCGGAGGATATACCGCCGCTAGCTTTTCATTTTCTACAAAAGCTAAATGAGCGGTATCATCGGAATTACCATTTTTCGCCAGATGCTCTAAATATTCTGGAGGTCTATTCATGGCCAGGGAACATTCGCGAATTGCAAAATATGATTGAAAGATTGGTTGTCTCCGCGGATGAAGAAATGATTGATGCCGACTTTATCCAGAAGTTCCTTACAGTTGGCAGCGATTTTAAACAGGCAAAACCAATTATAACGAGAATTCTTCCTCTTCAAGAGGCACAGGATTATGTGGAAGAGCAATTGATCATGCTTGCAATGAAACAATATAAAACTACGACGAAAGCAGCTAAAGCGCTGGGGATCAGCCAATCGTCAGTGAGCAGAAAGTATCAAAAAATCTTAGCAGAGCAAAATAAGAGAAGCGAAAAAAATGTATTTTTTTGAATGAAAGCTGTTGACAAGTGTTTAACTTGTACAACGGCTTTTTTTTATGTAGTAATTGGAAAGCGTCTCGAAGGACTTCTAAAAGGGAGGTATGCATCAGAAAATAAGCTATGCATATTTGCATAGTTTTTATAGATTTTTAAAAGAAAAATAGCTATATCCTCAATGAAACATGTTGGCATGGTTCTTGCTTGTATATATGTATAAGCTAAAAGGGAGGTAAACAGTAAAGTTTTATCAGAACTATCATAATTAACCATCCACTACAGATTACTAAAAAAGGAGTTTTTTATATGTCAATTAATGTAGAAAATAAAACAAATCAAGTGAGCCAAACAGCAACACAGGATTATATTAAAAAAGTGCTTCAATTAATCGAACAAAAAGAAATTTCAAAAGAAGATGCCCAATGGGTAACGAAAGAAACTGTTGAAAATTTCCGTAATCATGTAAACCCAGGTTTTTTAGAATATCGGAAAACCGTAACGAAAGATACACAATTCGCAGCAGTAGAATGGTCTGACCAGGATTCCTGTTTTACGGATGTTAATGGAAAAAAATATATTGATTGTTTAGGCGGCTTTGGTATCTATAATGTTGGCCACCGTAACCCCAAAGTTGTAAAAGCCGTTACTGATCAATTGCAAAGACAAGCACTTCACAGCCAGGACTTACTAGATCCATTACGGGCAATGCTTGCTAAGATTCTTGCTGATATTACACCGGGAGATTTAAAATACTCCTTCTTTACGAACAGCGGTACTGAAAGTGTAGAAGCTGCGTTGAAGTTGGCTAAAATGTACAGCGACCGATACACGATTATTTCGACGACAAAATCATTTCACGGAAAAAGTCTTGGTTCCCTTTCGGCTACTGCAAAGGGCATGTTCCGTAAACCGTTCCTACCACTGATTCCAGGCGTACGTCATGTACCTTTCGGTGATATCGATATGATGAGGAAAACGTTCGAAAGTAGTGCCCTAGTCGGTGAAGAAGTTGCTGCTGTATTGTTGGAACCTATCCAAGGAGAGGGAGGAGTCATTCTGCCTCCACAAGGTTATTTGAAGCAAGTTCGAGAATTATGTGATGAGTATGATGCGTTATTAATCTTAGATGAAGTGCAAACGGGAATGGGGCGCACAGGCAAAATGTTTGCTTCTGAGCTTTATGATGTTGTTCCAGACATTATTTGTTTAGCTAAAGCATTTGGTGGTGGAGTGATGCCAGCTGGGGCAGTTGTAGCCAATGAGAAAGTGTTTAAAAGCTGGTTCGAAAATCCGTTCATGCACACAACCACGTTTGGAGGAAACCCACTTGCCTGTGCTGCAGCCATTGCTACAATCGATGTGCTTTTGGAAGAAAAATTACCGGAGCGTGCCGCAGAAGTAGGTGAATACTTCCTAAATGGATTAAGAGAAGTAGCTAACGAGCATAAAGATAAGGTTTTGGAGATTCGTGGACAAGGTTTAATGATTGGCATTGAGTTCCATAAAGACGAAGTAGGTTATGAATTCTCAAAAGCTCTCTTCGATAAAGGTATTTTGGTAGCGGGTACGCTTATAAACTCTAAAACAATCCGGATTGAGCCGTCATTGACAATTCATTTGGATGAAGTTGATACAGTAATCAAAGCGTTTAAAGATGTGTTGCCAACACTTAAATCTTAATTATAATTCACCAAAAAAGCAGCCGAGGGGCTGCTTTTTTGGTTGAATAAAAGGAAGAGAATGGGAGCGTTATACATTTATTTATCGGGTAATTTGCAAGAAGTGGAAGTCTTTTATCGGACTATATGTAAGGCTAGGGGGTAGTGAAATTGAAAATTATTATTTATCAAATGATTGTGATAAGCAATTTTTTACACAGTTTGGACAATGATTTAATTCCTTTAACGTAATTTGGTATGTTATAATAATTTCTGGAAAAAGGAGTGATAATGATATGACACCTGCTCTGCAAAAAATGTGGATATCCTTTATAGCTATGGGCTTTATGGTTATCTCTATATTTCTTATTTACTTAAGCCGCTATAAATTAAAAGGTTTTTTTAAAGGCTTAACAGCAATTATTGCATACATACTTATGATTCTAGCCGGCTTGATCATCCTTATCGTTGTTCTTAGCGGGCCAACCACTTGATAGGTGAGGAGAAATGATGAAAAATTTTTTCAAAATATTATGTTTATTATGCATCTCGGGATTACTGACTGGGTGTTTGTATCCTCAGAAGCAAAAAATGCAAAATCAACTGCCTTATAAAGAGCAAATACAATCTGTCCAAAGCGCAGTTGATCAATTTCAGAAAGATGAAGGCGGCATTTTGCCAATTGTTACAAAAGAGGCTGAAACACCAATTTACCAAAAATACGTGATTAAGTTTTCTAAGATTTCACCCAAGTATATGGCAGAACCGCCTGACAATGCCTATGAATCAGGTGGAGTTTTTCAATATGTCCTTGTTAATGTTGAAGATGATCCGACTGTAAAACTGTTGGATGTCCGGATGGCTCAGAAARTTCAGGATATTTCCTTGAGATTGAAAGCTTATCAG
>NZ_JBFUIB010000421.1:0-3310 GCF_056402095.1 Peribacillus sp. P4_C12 | reverse complement strand
TTCTTGTGGAGGTTCACCATTGTTATTCATCAAACGGATGCTTTCAGGCTTAATTTGAAGGAATAGATAGTTTGGATCTTCTGGTCCGTCAAACCAATTTTTAAATGACGTATCCCATAATTTTTTCTTTAGATCCTGTGAGTCATTTATTTTCGAGGTCCCTGAGATTTCCACGTAAGAATCGCCGAATCCTTTATCTTCATAGCCGATTAGGATATGGACATTAGGATTCTTTTCTATTTCATCTATTTTTTCTGTGGATGCATTTGTTGGTGTATAAAAAGTTAATTCGTCGTTGAAAAATGTCATATAACGTGAATGTGGTTTGTTATCTTCTACTGATGATAGAACACCTATTTTATGATCGCCGATGATATTCAATACTTGTTCTTTTAATTGGTTTTGGCTCATTTTTACACACTCCTTTTATTATTTTCTCTATTACTTTTCCTCTAATGTCATTAAGTTAAACAAAATTCTACAGTTTGCTAAATTTATGAATGAAGACTATGACAAAAGGCCATACTATTCATTATGTGTTCTGTTTAGAAAAACTTCATGATTTTAATCCATATGTAAAGGTGAGTATGAGCAATGAATTGTGGTGAATTACTTATCATCGGTGGGGCTGAGGATAAGTGCCTTGAAGGTGAAGTATTAAATAAATTTGTTGAACTCGCGATACGCGCTAAAGGTGGAATTGGCATCCTGCCTACAGCGAGTGAAATTCCTGAAGAAGTGAGTAAAGAGTATATCAGGATTTTTAGAGATTTAGGCGTGAGCAAGGTTGAAGTTATCAAGTTGAATTCAAGAAAGGATGCAGAGGAACAGGCCATTTGTGAACAACTGGCCTCTTTTTCAGCTATCTTTATAACCGGAGGAAACCAAAGCCGATTATCCGAGCTTATTGGGCAGTCAAAATTTCACAATACTCTTTCAAAGGCCTGGCATAATGGAATGGTTCTAGCTGGGACAAGTGCGGGTGCTTCAATTATGGGTAAGCAAATGATTGTCGCAGCTGACACGATGCTGAATGATGATAAATTAAAAGTGGAGATTGGAAAAGGGTTCGGCTTTCTAGACGGCCTGCTTATTGATCAACATTTTTCGCAGCGTGGTCGCTTTGATCGACTTTTAAGTGCGATAGCAGAAAATAAAGAAATTATTGGTATAGGTATTGATGAAAATACAGCAATATTAGTGAAAGATGGACAATTTGAAGTATTTGGTCAACATCAGGTTTTAGTGCTTGATGGAAGCAAAAGTGATTATATCAATATCACGTCTTCTGAAAATGGCAGTGAAGAGTTGACCCTCTCAGGGTTTCAGCTTCATACACTTACAAGAGGCTATCGTTTTGACTTGCATACAAGAAAATTGTTGATGAAAAAGGGGATCCAATCATGATAATCAATCGAGTCCGTTTTTTAAAAGGGCCAAATTATTTTTCTTATACACCAACGATCTGTATAGAATTAGATATAGAGGAACTGGAAAAACAGCCATCTGATGCTATTCCTGGTTTTAATGAAAAGTTGTTAAAGACTCTCCCTAACCTTGGCAGCCATACTTGTTCACAAGGATATCAAGGCGGATTCGCTGAGAGGCTGAAACGGGGTACTTGGATGGGCCATATTTTGGAGCATATGACGATTGAACTCCAAAATATGGCTGGAATCAATGCCATTCGTGGAAAAACGATTATGATGAAAAAACAAGGGTTTTATTATGTTACCTATGACTATCAGGAGCCTAAGTCAGGTCTTCAAGCATTTTTAGCTGCAAAAGAAATCGTAGAAGCTATCCTGAATGATGAAAAACATATCAATGTACAATTATATGTGAACCAAATTGAACAGTTATATTATAAAAATAAACTTGGTCCTAGTACCGAAGCCATTTATCAGGCGGCTCACTCAAAAAAAATCCCTGTCGAACGAATAGGCGAAGAGAGTTTATTGCGCTTAGGAACTGGTTCAAGGCAGAAGTATGTCCAGGCGACAATTTCAAGCCAAACTTCAAATATCGCCGTTGAGAATTCCTGTGATAAATCATTGACCAAAGCTATTTTAAAAGGTTGCAGTCTCCCAGTACCAGAAGGAGAAATCGCCTACTCAATTGAAGATATATTTGACTCAGCCGACAGGCTTGGTTTCCCGCTTGTTATAAAACCGTATAACGGCAGACAGGGCCAGGGTGTCATAACCCATATCAAAAATAAGGATGAGTTGTTTAATGTGATCCATTGTTTGGATTCTCATGTGGAAAAATACATTGTGGAACGTCATTTTGAAGGGCATGATTATCGGTTATTGATAGTCAACGGAGAGCTAACAGCTACAAGTTTGCGGCTTCCTCCCTATGTTATTGGGAATGGAAAAGAGACGTTACGCAGATTGATAGAAAAGGAAAACCTCAATTCGTTGCGGGGAGACGGACATGAAAAGCCGATGTCAAAAATTCCACTTACACATACGGTAACGTGTTACTTGGAGAAATCGAACCGGAACCTTGATACTATTCCGAAACAAGGTGAGCTGGTCCAAGTTGTCGGTAATGCGAACCTTTCAACTGGTGGAAAGGCAATTGATGTAACGGACCAGGTTCATCCAACTAAAAGGAATATGGCGATAGCTGCTGCCAAAGCTATCGGATTGGATATTGCGGGAATAGATTTAATCTGTCAGGATATATCAAAACCTTTCAATCATTTAAAAACGGCAATAATTGAAGTGAATGCTGCACCAGGGATTCGAATGCATCATTATCCTAGTGAAGGAAAAAAAAGGGATGTTGGCAAAGCCATCGTAGATTATTTATTCCCAACTCGAGAAGAGGCCGCAATCCCGATTATTGCAGTAACTGGAACAAATGGAAAGACAACAACAACCCGATTGGTTCATTATTTTCTTTCAGATGTGAAAACAAAGGTTGGAATGACGAATTCAGATGGAGTGTATATCGGCGAAGAGGTATTGGTACAAGGTGACTGCAGTGGCCCTATTAGTGCAAGAACGATATTGGCCCATCCTGAAGTCGATGTAGCTGTTTTAGAAACAGCACGAGGAGGAATTCTTCGTGAAGGTCTAGCTTTTCGTCAATGTGATGTTGGTATTATTACAAATGTGAGTGAAGATCACCTTGGCAGTGACGGTATTGAAACACTAGACGATCTCGTTAAATTAAAGAGGCTAGTAGCTGAGGTCGTTCAAAAAACGGGTTATTGTGTTTTGAATGCCGATGATCCGAATGTAGCTGCTATGGCAGAGTATACTGATGGAGAGGTTATATACACCTCTATATATGCCAC
>NZ_JBFUIB010000420.1:0-3311 GCF_056402095.1 Peribacillus sp. P4_C12 | reverse complement strand
GGTTACGGCGGCGGTTACGGCGGCGGTTACGGCGGCGGTTACGGCGGCGGTTACGGCGGCGGTTACGGCGGCGGTTACGGCGGCGGTTACGGATATGGCGCCTGTTGTTAAAAATAGTATGAAAAAAGCCGACCTTTTTTGGTCGGCCTTTTTTATCTAATTTGCCCCATTAGTTCCATAAGAAAATCAACAACATCCATTAACAGATCCTAAAATAAAAAGCCACCCAACGGGCAGCTTATTTTGAAGTTCCTTCTCTTTTTGCTATTAACTCATAAAGCCCTGTTCCACAAGACCAGCGAATGCACCAGCCCATAACCTCAAAACAATATCCATATATGTGAATGGAAAAGAAACTGAACCTATTCCTAGTCCGATTACCAAGCTTAAGTTAGGTAAAAATATTGTTTGGTATAGTAACGGTTTGCTTAACGACTTGAACCACTGCTGCTACTATTGGTGCTAAAATAGTTGTAAAAATTAATACTTGATGCATGACTTCGTTTTCTATATTAAACATCTCTTTTTTTTTCGATTTGATCAATGCGCTTATGTGCTTGTTTTGTACTTTCATCTATACGAATAACAGTCTCTGACAATGCAGTCCAACGTTGGTCACTAGCTTTAAAATCAATCCTAATTGAATCAACTGATTGACCAATATTGTCTAATTTTGTTCTTATAATTGCCGATTCTGTAGCATCACTTTTAACATCCTTGTCCCTATTTCTGTTAAATATAAAGAAGCCAATAATAACACTAGCAGTTGCGATTATTACACCGATTTCAATTGTCAAAACATGACCTCCTTGAACGCTCTATTTATGCATAATAAAAAGCCGTTTCAAAATTTAGAGACGACTTGAAATTTGTTGCGATTTAGTTTTTTAGTTACCGCACAGTTTGTTCCTATTGGGGTCCTACCACATGCCCATCAAGCAAAAATTTTCGAATACCCCAAAACGAAAAAAGCTATCCTTTATTACAAAAAGAAGCCTTCTAACGAAGAGGCTCAAACCGATCCCGGATCGATAAGTAATAAGCCGTGGCATATATCGGGAAAGAAAATAAAGGACTCCATTTCAACGGTTCGAAGAATCCTATCCAATTAAAAAAAGGTTCCCCCACAAAAGCTGAACCGCCAGCTAAAAACAATGCTTTCCAGAACGGATGAACTTGCGGCTGAAATTGCAGCAAAAACATAACAGTCACGGGTAGAACGGAGAAATCCCATAGTATGTAGGCTGGAATAGTAAAGAGCACGTCTACATGATATATCCACAATCCTTTAACAACCCCGAGAAAGTCCAACCAAGACGCGATACCTATGACAAAAATGCCGACGTACAACAAACGGTCAGTACTGTTACCATTCAAATTTCACCAATCTTTATACCGATTATAGGAATCCTTATTGGCTTTACTCTTGTTGAGTTGGTTAGGAAATATGTTCTCTATAGGGTGATTGCATGATCAACTTTTTTGTACTACGGTAACGGAATAGGAGGCGGGCGGTGATGGATGATTATTCTGTAGCGTATTTGATAATAATGTGAAATGAAATAATTTTTTTGTAAAGGGGGGAAAAAGATGATGGATAACGTGAAAATTACGGAAAGGCAATTTATAGTGTTGGTGATTCTTTATATCATCGGTAGCGCAATCTTAGTGATTCCATCAATTCTTGTCTCCCTGGCCAAACAGGATGCCTGGATAACGGCTATACTGACAGTAGGGGTAGCGCTGTCCATTATGTCCTTATACGTACTGTTGGGTAGACGCTTCCCTAATATGACCCTTATCGAATATACGGAGGAAATTCTAGGTGTATGGTTGGGAAAAACGGTTTCTCTCTTGTTTTTGACTTTTCCAGTCGTCGCTGCTTCCCTTACGCTCTATAACATAGGGGATTTTATGAAAACACAAATTATGCCCGAAACCCCTATTGAAGCTATTTACATTCTTGCTTTTGGAATTACCCTTATGGGCGTAAGGCTTGGACTTGAAGTTTTAGCACGTTCTGGGGAAATTTTATTCCCATTGGTCATCTTTCTTTTTCTCCTTCTAGTTGTGTTTATAACTCCAGAGCTAAAGTTTGAAAACCTTCAACCTGTGTTCGAGGAAGGGATTAAACCTGTACTGATCGCTGGGATCCATTTCCTCAGTTTTCCATTTCTTGATACTGTTATTTTTTTAATGATCTTTCCTTATGTAAATTGGACCCAAAAGGCCGGAAAATCTTTATATAGAGCAATACTGCTCGGGGGAATTTTTTTATCCGTCATTATATTCTTATCAATTCTGGTTCTTGGCGTGGATCAGGCAGCAAGACAAATTTATTCAACTTACTTTTTGGCAAAAAAAATAAATGTTGGTGACTTTGTTACAAGAATTGAAGCGATTGTTGCTGGAATATGGTTTATATCGACCTTTTTTAAGATGAGCATGTTGTTCTATGTATTGAATTTGGGTATAGCCCAGATATTGAACTTGAAAGACTATCGTTTTTTAACGTTACCTTTGGGTATGATTCTATTGGCTTTTTCCCTTGTGTCGGTACCGAATACGGCGTATCTTGGTGAGTATACTCTAAAAACGGGGTATATATTTACTGCTACGTTCGGTCTTTTACTGCCTCTGCTGCTCTTAGCTGTAGATACACTCCGAAAAAAAACTTTCGGTTCGTGAGTGTAAACTCAATTGGACAATGAATCTGTATTTTGGTTCCTTCATTCACTTCTATGGTCCTTTCATGGGGTCCTACCACATCGCCATCAAGTTAAATTTTATGCACCCACAAAACGAAATTTTGGACTACTTGTAACATTATTGTTTTGGCGGTGACCTGATTTCTGTTTCTTAGCTTGATCGGGATATGTCTGTACCCCTAGCATATAAAAAGGTGGTATTGGAATGATTAAGAGAATAGTCAAAGGAATTTTTGTAGTATCTTCCACGCTTTCGTTTTTATATGGAGTGTTGATAGGTTTTCATCTTATATTTTATCCAAATGTAGGTTTTCCTGATTCAGAAGGCTGGAAGTCCATGCTTTTTTATTTTGGTCATGGCTTACTGTCACAGTATATTGCCTTGCATTTTTTTAACGAACAAGGCGATCGAGAGGAAAGTAATTAAGTTGTTGAAACAAACCTTTCCCCTTCTTTTAGGGTGTGAAGGCTGTCGCTTTTAGCGTATCTACATAAAGGTGTATAACCAATATTTTGAAAAAAACATACTCTAAGGGAGTAACATCAGGAAAATACAGATTTACAACGGTAAAGAAATCCAAATATAAAAAGCCTAATTTCTCG
>NZ_JBFUIB010000419.1:0-3314 GCF_056402095.1 Peribacillus sp. P4_C12 | reverse complement strand
AGTTGATAATATGCCTACATTATTTCTAAGCCATAGTTCAAAGGATAAATTTTTTGTACGCAAATTAGCAGAAAGATTAACAAAATCAGGCGTAAATGTCTGGATTGATGAAGCAGAAATTAAAATAGGAGACTCGTTAATTGAGAAGATTTCTCAAGGGATAAAGGATTCTGATTACCTTGTGGTAGTTTTATCACACAGTTCAGTGGAGTCCTCTTGGGTTCAAAGGGAACTGTATTTTTCTATGACACAAGAAATTGTTGTGAAAGATATTAAAGTTTTGCCTATATTAATAGAAAATTGTGAGATACCTTTCTTCTTGAAAGATAAGTTATATGCAGACTTTACGAAAGATGAAATGTTTGAAGAGTCGTTTAATATTCTATTGAATGCAGTTGGTGTTAGTGAACAAAAAAAAGATAAGACTTCAATTATTAGTAAAGAAGCTAATGATAATAATACTGAAGTGGAGAAGCGAGAATCAACTGGACGTAGTGTTGAGAGAGAAAGCCTTGAAACATTTGAAAATATTAACGTAATTGGAGTTGATAAAGATAAAACATATAAACCTGATAAAGGCAGGTCTCTTTATAATGTTTATTTCGTTTTATCTCAAACTCCAACAAGAGAATGGGTGGAAATCTTTGAGGTAGAACGTAGATTTCCAAGGCATTCTATGTGGAGAAAAGCCTGGGTGGAAGAAAGTTACGTTGTTATACATTGTGCTGTAGAAGAAATTAAAAAATACCATCACCAAGACATACTTGAAGACATTGAAAATACAAATGTCAAATATCGAAGGTATTTAAAACAACAGCTTCAAAAAAAACATATTCTAGAGCGAAATAAAGACAACGAAGTTTCCAAGATAAATGATGCACTTGATGGCTTAGATTTTTAAAGTCATAGAGGGATTATCATGAGTAATATTATTTAATGAAATAAGATTAAATGTATGTGAAAGACAGTGAAGAATATGTCCACTGTCTTTTTTGTTATTATACTACATGAATGCTTTTGATAGGCTTTACTTATATGGAAACTATTGTATTTTTTTTAAATGCAGTAATGAAAAGGGTTTATGCCTTTTGTTGTTACCATTTAGCTGTTACTAAAAAAATAAATAATATAGATTGGTTTTTCCAAATATTTCTAATAAATTGAGGGTGGCTACATTACTCACGAAAGATTAGAAGTTCCTTTAGGAAATGAAGGTCTATATTGAAGAGTCAAATGTTCGGGTAACGGTGTGGACAGGGGTAAGAGGGAGTGTGAACTTCTAACCTTAACTTATCTGTATGAGATAGGCATTTCATTAACTACAGGAGCGTTCACTTATGAGAGCATTCACTTATTTTTACTTTTTACGTAATTTGGAGCGGATGATAGAACATAGCTAAACAAACTAATAAAACCCGTCTTTTATATTGTTTGCTACAACATTATCAGTATGTAATGCAAGGGGGGGATTTTCCCCAATATACATCCTTCTATATATGAGTGCTGCAATAGTAGGTACAGACACACAAAGTTTTTATGAGGGTAGCAACTAAATGGTTGCTGGTCTTTTTTTAAAATTCAATACAAAATTGAAGGTGTTTACTTTAATATTGAAAATATAGGGTTATTTAACTAAATATAATAATATTTGGGAGTCTTCTAAAGAAAAAACTCGCTTTTCAATGGTTAAAGATTATATATTCAAGACAAAGAAGCTATATATGTTTCGATTTCTATAAGTTATGAACCTTCGTGTCAAACACCTATAGAATGGATAAAAAAAGCGAGAAATGTAGCTTCGAGGGAGGGATTTTTAATGCATACAATAAATGACATCATCATTTTCCTAAGTTACTATAAGGAGAATAAATTAAAAGTAGATAAAAAGCATTTTTTAGAAGCCGTAAGCTGTGTAAAAAATTATCAAGAATTCAAGTTGGTTCTAGATTTATTTAAAGATGCTGGACTTAAAGTAGGGATTCGTCTTTATGACCATATTGTTCATTATATTTGTAGTTATGAAGACTGTAGGGAAATATTAGATTACTTAAAAGAGAATGCAGCTATAGTTAATCGTGGGTATTTTATACAACTCATGTTATTAAGCACAAATAAAGAGGATGCAAGACAAATTTACAATGAATTCATTAATCAAAATACTAGAACAATATTGGCAGAAAGTTTAATGGAAGAATTCGGTAATAAAGAGCAAGTAATGGAAAATTTCAATAGAAAAGCCAAGCATGAATATAACATCCGAGGATATAAATTTCGTGAACGAGTTGATAATATAGAAAAGGAAATTTTTGTAAATAATGAAATAACGGAAACTGAGAAAGAACAAGTAATAAAATCTAGGATTGGTCAATCAGCTTTTAAAAAGGCTCTTTTAGCAGTTGAAAATAAATGCAGGTTGTGTGGTGTCTCAGATGAACGATTTCTTGTAGCAAGCCATATTAAGCCATGGAGCAAATCTGATAATCAAGAGCGGCTAGATGTCAATAATGGATTACTACTGTGTCCTAATCATGATGCTTTGTTTGACAAGGGCTACATAAGTTTTGATAAGGATGGAATGATTCTAATTTCAGCTAGTTTAGATGAAGCAACAAAGGTTTTTCTTAATATCAATGATAGGTTAAAACTTAATATGAATGAAATGCAACAGAAGTATATGCAGTGGCATAGTGACAATAATTTTAAGTTTGTACAATTTGATAAAGGTTAAAGTACTTAATTAATTAGGGAATTTATAATGGAGATAGAAGTTGAATGTTCTTACCGTTTATTCCTATAGTCGTAAGAGATAGATACTCAGGAGAGGTTAAACTATTTAGTAACAATAAGGTTCTTGGAGGGTGTTAGATTGTTTATATCAGATTTATATATAAGTAACTATCGGAGTGTGAAAAGTTTACATATTCCTTTGGGGCATGGAAGAAATGTCTTAATAGGGAAAAACAATGCAGGTAAGAGTAATATAATAAAAGCAATAGATTTGGTGATAGGGGATAGAAGGTTCGGAGCGACAAGCTTAGATATTAGTGATTTTAATACTAATGAAATTAATGAAAAAGGAATTAAAAGAAGAGAATCTGCTAAAGAATTATTCGTTGCAGTTAAGTTAAAAGGTTCAGGACTAAATCTAGATATAATAAGAGATAAGAAAATATTTATATATAAACAAATTACTGGTGTGCCTAATTGGTATGAAGAAGTAAATGGGGTAATACACTTATCAGAATTTTTTAAAAAAAATAAATCCGACTTAGATTATAGTGAATTTGAAAAACTTCGTGGTGATAAACGAGAAC
>NZ_JBFUIB010000418.1:0-3314 GCF_056402095.1 Peribacillus sp. P4_C12 | reverse complement strand
GTCTAATGTATATAATTCCTAAAGTAGATATAATGAAACTACTGAAAACTGAATATTCAAAATTGTGGTCCTTGAAGGTATCTTAAAAGGACGAGTGTAAGTATTGGGAGAGAATACTACTCAGCATTATTTTGGTTATGAAAAAGGGAATTAACAGATCAGAAGTAAGGTTTTAAATACTGTCTCTTAAAAGAGAAGTTCAATAAGGGGTGTGTTTATGCAAGCTGATATTGTGTTCATTAACGGAGAAGTTATTACAGTTGATCAAAAGAATAAAGTAGTCGAAGCGGTAGCGGTGAAAGGGAATCGTGTCTCAGCAGTTGGTTCAAATCGAGAAGTTAAGGGTTTTATCGGAGAAGAAACGAAAGTGATCGATTTGCAAGGAAAGACACTACTTCCAGGATTTATTGATGCTCATATTCACCTTATTTTATACGGGGTTAATCAGTTGGCAGTAAGTTGTAAAGATGAGCATATCAAATCTATAGAGGATTTGTTAAATGATTTGAAGGAGAAAGCATCAACCATCCCAAAAGGTGAATGGATACGTGCTTGGGGATTCAATGAAACGGTTGTGAAAGAAAAGCGTTATCCAACAATAGCCGAGTTGGATGCAATTTCAGTCGAACATCCAATTATTGTATCGCGTACATGCAGTCATATAAGCGTGGTTAATAGCAAGGCGTTAGAGATTGCCAAAATTAATGAAAACTCTGAGAATCCTACAGGAGGGATTATTGAAAGGGATAAGACGGGAAGGTTTACTGGCAGATTAATTGAAACAGCAAATATGATAATGACTGAAATTGCAAGTTATACAGAAAGTGAACTTTTGAAAGCAGTGAAAATTGCGTCAGAGCATTTCATTGCAGCAGGCATAACAAGCATTCATGAAGCAGGTGCCTATGGTCCTGAGAGTTTCCGTTTACTTCAACAAGCTGTTAAAAGTAAGGATATTCGTGTTCGTATATATGCAATGATTGGTTCATTAAATAATTCTCATGAATTTGTTAATAAAATGGTAGAAGTAGGTGTAGTAACCGGTACTGGGGACGAAAGATTCAAAATTGGACCAGCTAAATTGTTTACAGATGGAAGTAGTACTGGTCCTACGATTGCCACTCGTGAGACATACTCCAGTGACCCTGACAATTTTGGCATTCTTTATTATAGTGAAGAAGAAATCTATCAAGTTTTAGGTCAAGCACATAAAAAAGGCTATCAAATCACTGTGCATGCTCAAGGGGATAGAGCGATTGAAATGTATTTAAATTGTGTAGAAAAGGCGTTGGAGGAATCACCAAGAAAAGATCATCGCCACAGAATTGAGCATGCGGGGATTTCATCGCCAGATTTACAAGAGAGAATGAAAAATCTCGAACTCATCCCTATCCCAAACCCTCCATTTCCTTATGAATTCGGGGATATATATATCCAACACTATGGTAATCGAGTCAACCACATGTATGCTGTTCGTGATTTTATTGATAATGGCATCATTGCAGCAGGTGGTTCAGATGCTCCAGTTACTGATTATAACCCTTTATTAGGTATTCACGTTGCTGTTAATAGAAGAAGCCAATCTGGTTCTGAAATAGGTGTTGCTCAATCGATTAGCGTAATGGAAGCCATTAAACTATACACTTGGAATGGCGCCTATGCGAGTTTTGAAGAAGATATTAAAGGCAGCATAGAGGTAGGCAAGTTGGCAGATTTCGTGGTTTTAAMTGACAGTATTTTAAAAGTTAACCCGCTTCATATTAAAGATTTACAAGTAGAATCAACGATTATAGATGGTGAGATTCTATATCATAGAGAATCATTAGTGGAAATATAATCTATCGTAAAGGGTCCTTCACATTACTTTTTCAATGCAAGAGTAGTATTTTCACTGCAAGGATTTCTCGAAGAGTTTCCATTTTTTAAAAAAGTGAAAAGCCAAAAAATCGTTTTAAGAAATTTAGCAGTTTATTTGAAAGGGGATATGCTCTATGAAAAAACAAAAATTATTAATTAATGGTGAAAGGCTAAGTAAAACGCTTGAAAAATTTGCGGATTTTGGACGAACAGTAAACAATGGAGTCACTCGCCTATCACTGACTGAAGAAGATCGTTTAGTTCGTGATTACTTCTGCTCTTGTTGTGAAGAATTGGGAATGACCATTAAAGTTGATGATTTGGGGAATGTTTACGCAACTTTAGCAGGAATTGAAGACAAACCGCCGATTGTAATGGGTTCACATATGGATACAGTAAAAAAGGGTGGACGGTTTGATGGCATCTTAGGAGTAGTTGCTGGTTTAGAAGTTGTGCGAACCCTAGTAGAAAATAATATCAAACCCAAAATCCCGGTTATGATTGTTAATTTTACTAATGAAGAAGGAGCCAGGTTTGAACCTTCTATGATGTCATCGGGAATCCTTTCAGGAAAATTCGAAAAATCTATTATGCTGCAAAAAACAGATAGTACAGGAACTACTTTTGAAGAAGCATTAAATGCTAGTGGGTATGCAGGTGAAGTAGAGTCTCGCTTAAAAGAAGCTACAGCATTTTTAGAGTTGCATATTGAACAAGGACCTATTCTTGAACGTGAATCACTAACCATTGGTGTTGTTGAATGTGTTCTTGGAATGGTTTGTTATGAAATCGAAGTAACAGGGGAATCCGATCATGCCGGAACCACTCCTATGAATATGAGAAAAGATGCTTTCTTTACTACGAATAGCTTAATCACAGAGGCTCGTCAAAAACTGGGTATGCTTGACGACGATTTAGTTTTTACGATGGGAAGGGTAAATGTGTTCCCTAATATTCATACAGTTATTCCAAATAAAGTTATTTTCTCGTTAGAAGCTAGACATAAGGATCCAAAAACTATTAGACAGGTAGAGGAAATAATTGAAGGACTTACAACACCAGGTTCAAAAGATGGATGTGAAATCCAAGTAACAAAATTATGGGACCGGGATACCGTTTGGTTCGATAAGTCAATCTGTGATTTGTTAGAACAATCTACTAATTCATTTGGTCTTTCATATAAAAGAATGGTAAGTGGAGCTGGTCATGACGCCCAGTTCATAGCTAGTTACATTCCAACTGCTATGGTTTTTGTCCCAAGTATTAACGGTAAAAGTCATTGTGAAGAAGAGCTTACCTCATGGGAAGATTGTGAAAAAGGAGTAAATGTGATTTTAGAAACTGTACTTGCCATACAGTCCAAATAAGAATTCTTAGTAAGAATAATTAAAATAGTTTGTTGTATGGATTTAAGAACATAAACGTGTGACCAATTGTTGATCCATCATACCATCAGT
>NZ_JBFUIB010000417.1:0-3319 GCF_056402095.1 Peribacillus sp. P4_C12 | reverse complement strand
GTATAGTGGTTCGTAATTTTGGTTGGTATCTATTGCTACTACCTAACGGAACGATAAATCAAACGTTGATGGCTCTAGGTATTATAGATACTCCATTGAAACTACTATTTTCGGAAATTGGAGTTGTTATCGGGCTTTCTAACGCATACCTGCCTTTCATGATCTTATCTATTGTTGCTAGCTTATATAATATTGATCCTTCTTTAGATAAGGCGGGAGCAATTCTTGGGGCAAGTCCTTTCAGAAGGTTCTTTTCGATTACTTTGCCGCTAAGTATACCTGGTATTGTCTCTGGTTGCATTCTTGTATTTAGCTTGTCGATGAGTGCCTATGTTACACCTGCACTAATGGGCGGAGCAAATGTACCAGTAATGCCAGTTGTCATATATGATCAAATAAATAACTTGCTTCACTGGACATTTGGATCAGCTCTTTCTTATATTCTATTAGCAACAACTGTCATTTCAGTAGCTGTCTTTACTAGAATGTTTGAAAAAGGGAAATTTAAGGAGGTATTCCGATGATGAAAACTCTTGGTGGCCTTCGCATCGCTGTTGCTGTGTTAGCAATAATCTATATCTTAATACCACTCATTGTAGTTATACCTGCTTCTTTTACAAGTGCTAATTATCCAAGTTTTCCAGCAGAAGGTTTCTCACTACAATGGTATACCAAAATTTTAGAGCGCCCTGAGTTTTTGGAAGCATTTATTAATAGTGCCAAATTCGCCGCCTTAGCAGCTATTTTCTCCGTCATATTTGGAACTTTAGGGGCTCTTGGCATTGCAAAGTATGATATACCCGGCAAATCGTATATTACGGCTCTCTTAACTTCTCCATTAAGTGTGCCGCAGCTTGTTTTAGGTATTGCACTGTTGATGTATTTCACACCAATGATGCTTGCTGGTACTTCTACAGGATTTTTAATTGCCCATATTGTCATTTGTATCCCATATGTAATGCGTCTCGTTTTAACTGGTTTAAGTGGATTTGATTATAATCTTGAACGTGCTGCAGCTATACTTGGTGCTAATCCACTTACTGTTTTTTTGAAAGTGACACTTCCGCTTATTGGATCAGCTGCTATCTCAGGAGGACTATTTGCATTTCTAACTTCATTTGATAATGTAACTGTCTCTCTTTTTATGGTATCACCTGAAATGCGTACGCTTCCAATTGAGATTTTTTCACAAATGCAGGATGCCTATAATCCAATCGTTGCTTCCGTGTCAAGCGTAGTTATTTTCATATCAGTCGTTCTAATCGTTATACTTGAAAAAATTCAAGGTGTCGGAAAGGTTTTCGGCGGTTCTCATCATACAAACGGTTAATAGAAACGTAGACAATAAGTTTATTATTCACTTGCTTGAATCAACTAATTTTTTAGACATTTGCCCCTGCGGGTTTTTACACAATTTGTCCATTCAAATAAGCTAAACACCGTTTTGCTGCTGATAAAGGAGCCGTTAGGATGGGGACAGAAGGGTTAACCAGCTTTGCTACATGTTCCATACTATATTGGGAAAGCACAATCACTTCTGTTCTTCCATCCATTTGTTCAACCATCATTTTTACCCGCTCGTCATGTTCTGCTCTTTTTCCTTGCGATAATAAGTGGATAATMCCAGGATCAACTATGGATTCCACAATACAGTCTGGGTTTTTATCTCTTAGATAATTTTGAAGGGCGATTGGTGTTTCTTTTACCGTAGATATTAGACCGATACTATTATATTGAAGTGCTTCATCAAGCATCGCTTCATCTGACCGAAATAACTTCACAGGATAAAGAGGTTGTAAAATTGATGTAATATCGTTAAATGCAGAGCAGGTAAGTTGAATACAGGAAACACCAGAGTCATAGGCTAAGTTCACTAATAAAGAAAAGCGGCGAATGATTTCTGGAGTTAGCGTGCCGCTTTTTCCCATTAAAGCAAGCAGGTTCGTGTCCATAAAATGAAGAAGCTCAAGGTCTGGTTCAACTGTCTGAAACGCTTTTTCAATCGGATTTAGTGCGGTTGTTGTTGCATGAATCAATGCAATTTTCAATAGAAACCCTCCTTTTCCTTTAATTTCATTATATCTAGCAGGACACTGTAACGCTATTATATTCATTAAAAATGAATACGAATGACAGAGGTTACAAAATCACTTCGATAAAAACCTTATTTAATAAAAAATGTTGGATAGGTATTCAATAAAGTATGTCTCTTGTTAGGAAAATGATAAAGTGTTTGACTGAAGAAGTGATTTCAGTTATCGATATCTTTTCTGTCGTGAAACACGTATGTGTACGATCTTTTCGATCAACCATATTTTTATTCGAAAACTATTAAGAGGGTATGATGATTTTTTCTATTCATTTATCTCTAGATTATTATAGAGAAGGAAGTGAGAAGCATAGAGATGAAATTTCCCTAGAGGTTCAGGTACTTCACTAAGTGGTGGACCATTACCAGTTAAAGGTGGTATGGTTCTTGATTTGACTCGTTTAAGTGATAAATTGATTATAGACCGCGAAAATATGCTTGCCATTGTTTCTCCAGAATAATTACGGCAAATATACATAAAAAAGCTGAAGAAGTGGGATTGTTCTATCCACCTGACCCTAGTAGTTCCAATGTGGCCACTATAGGTGGGGATTTTTTAGAAAATGAAAAAATGAAAGATCTATAAGAAACACATGCTGCCACGGTCATCACTGTTAATCCTGCTGCCAGATGCAAATGAGCATTGGCATTCAAAGAGAAGGAGCGGCAAAGTGAATCAAAAGTATGCATCTTGTTAAAATACTCACTGAGGCTTGCGGAATACATTAATGGATAGAAAAATGCGGTAATTAGTCAATAGAACAAGTAAGCATAAAAAGCATCTGCAATTCCTTTAAATAAGGAGAAATTGCTGGTGCTTATTGTTCATCCATAATAATCTATTTCATGCTCAATTCTTAAAGCATATGCTACGAAATTATATGATTGATTTCAATATATACTATAGCTGTCTGACTCGGTAACTAACATTATCAGGTGCTCGAAATGTGCTGGTAAAAAATCTAAGGAGAACTTATATACAAAATATGCAGTTTAAGGGTTGTTGAACAGAACGGATGGCTCTATACCATTTTATTAGCTCCATTATATCGAAAGCTAGGGTGAGCCGCCTCGATGACCCCTTTTAGTTCGATTGATTAAAACCATTAATTGATATTACTAATCATAAGGCCTTGAAATTTTACTATATTAACATATGGAAAAGGGTATAATAAGAAATGTAAGAATAAATTTCTTAGTATAAAGGATATTTGTAGTATCGGGTTTAAT
>NZ_JBFUIB010000416.1:0-3320 GCF_056402095.1 Peribacillus sp. P4_C12 | reverse complement strand
GGATTATGTTATTGGTGCTCACCTCATGTCAACCTTTGAAGTCGGGAAAGTTGGCATCGTATATGGTCCAATGATGGCGGCGCCAGATGGTTTCTTTCTTACGATTAAAGGAAAGGGAGGCCACGGATCGGCGCCGCATGAAACGATTGACAGTATCGCAATCGGTGCACAAGTAGTTACGAATCTTCAATATATTGTTTCGCGCAACACAGATCCTTTAGATAATTTGGTACTATCTATCGGGAAATTTTCTGGGGGAGAAGCGGCAAATGTCATTGCGAACTCTGTAGAAATAAGCGGGACGGTTCGCAGTTTTGACTTGAAATTCCGTGAATCCACGCCAGTTCTTATGGAAAGGGTCATCAAAGGAATTACAGAAGCACATGGCGCCTCGTATGAGTTTAAATATCTAACCGGATATCGTCCAGTCATAAACGATGATGAAGTAACCAAGGTTATTGAGGAAACAGTTCGTGAGGTCTATGGCGAAGAGGCTGTCGATCTTCAAGGGCCGAAGATGGGAGCTGAGGATTTTTCGGCTTTCCAACAGAAAGCACCTAGCAATTACTTCTTAATTGGAGCTGGGAATCAGGAAAAGGGCATCATTTATCCTCACCATCATCCACGTTTTACTTTTGATGAAGACGCCATGGAATATGGAGTAAACATTTTTATTAATGCTGTATGTAAGATTTTAGTATAGAATACCTTGAATTGTATGCGAAATTAGCTACTTGTAACGTTCAAAATTGAATGTATATCAATAAAATAAAAACTAGAACGGGGAAAAGGGGCAAGAGATGGGGATACGCAACGAAGATTTCACATTAAATGAAATCAACGAAGGGGACAAGCCTAAAGCAGGTAAGAAGTGGCTGAAGCTCCCACATGTATATGTTATTTTAGTTACCATGCTTTTGATTTGTTATGCTGCAACATTGTTGGTGCCAAAAGGTCAATTTGAAAGAGTGGAAGGACCGACAGGAGCGCCAATTTTGGTGCCGGGGACGTTTAAGTTTGTGGATGCTCCCAATTTGACTCCTTTTGATTTAATGTTTTCGATACCTACTGGGATGGTTCAGGCAGGTGAAATCATCTTTGGTGGTTTAATGATTGGGGCGCTGTTCAGTGTTATTGAACGCACAGGCCTTCTAACCTTAGGCATTCAAAGAATTAATAAGGCATTTCAAACAAGAAGTATATGGGTCATTCCCGTATTGATGATTCCTATGGCTACTTTTACGGCATTTACAGGGGCCATGGAGATGGGGCTTATGTATGCACCCATCATGATCCCGTTAATGTTGAATTTGGGTTATGATCGTTTCACAGCAACTGCGATGGTGCTTGTTAGTACGGCTGCTGGGTTTAGTGTTGCACTTACTTCCCCTGCCACAGTTGGGCTTTCCCAGACATTAATGGAGTTGCCACTATACTCAGGAATTGGCTTTCGGGCGATTTTCATGGTGATTACCGTATTAATTGGGATTTGGTATGTGTGGCGTTATGCGCGTAAGATTGAGAGAAATGCCTCGCTCGGATACTTATATGGAGATGGTTTGGATGCTCAATATCTTAATAGTGATGAGCAAACAGAAGAAAAAGCTTCAAAAAGGCAAATCTTTGCCATTCTCTTTTTGCTCGCTGGCATAGGTGTTATGATTTATGGCTTGCTGAACTGGGGATGGTATTTCACTCAAATTGGTGGTTGGTATGCATTTATGGGGATTGTTCTCGGCTTAATTTGTGGTCTCAATCCAAGCACTATTGCTGAAGTATTTAATGAAGGATTTAAAAAAGTGCTCCTAGGTGTTTTGATTATTGGTCTATCAAGGGCCATTTCAGTTATTCTTGAGAACGGGAATATTTTGGATACGATTGTAAATGGTATTAGCGTAGTGGTGAGTTCCATGCCAAGTCAGATAGCTGCTCTGGTTATGATGGTCTTTCAATCTTTATTTAACTTTTTCGTTGGATCTGGAAGTGGACAAGCCATGATTACCATGCCTATTATGAGCGGGTTGTCCGATTTACTCGGAGTCACAAGGCAAACAGCGATTTTGGCATTTCAGTATGGTGACGGCTTTACAAACATTCTTTACCCTAGCGGTTTGTTTATGGCAATATTAGCTATTGCTCAAGTGCCTTATACAAAATGGGTTCGCTTTATTGCTCCACTACTACTAATTTGGTATGGAGTAGCGGCTGCTTCCTTAATCATTGCCCAATCTATAGGGTGGGGAGCTAACTTATAATTGAAGGTTTTAGATGGAAGAAATATGCATGTTTGAGAGATAGGGAATAGCCATTTTTAAAAATTCTAAAAATTGAAATATTTATATTTAGCTGAAGGTCAAAAGGGGGAATTCCCCCTTTTGCTTTTTGATATGTCTAACGGTTATTAGATAGGATGTGTATTACATAGAAGATAACTTAGCCTATTAGGAAAGTTACGATGGACAAGTAAGCAATGGAGGGTTTCTATGACAAAAACCATTTATACGAATGGAATGATTTATACACTAGATGCAAGCCATCCTAAGGTTGAAACAGTAGTAGTTGAGAACGGAAGGATTGTAGATGTCGGGTCTCACAAAGAAATGATATTGCAATGGGGCAGGGCGAAGACAAACATCATTGATTTACAAGGAAAGATGGCTACTCCTGGATTGATAGATAGCCACCTTCATCTTTCAGGTGTTGCTTTCAATTTTTTAGACCTTGATTTATGTGGTGTTACATCTAAAAGAGAAATGCTAGATAAGATAAGGGAGAAGGCAATGACGCTTTCCCCTGGAAAATGGCTAATCGGAATGGGATGGGATGAGAATCTGTTTGAAGACAAAAGTACAATCCCAACAATAGCTGAATTAGATTATGTGGCACCGCATTGTGCTGTATTTTTGAAAAGGATATGTCACCATGCTTTTTTAGTAAATAGCAAAGCCCTTGAAATGAGCGGCTATCATTCAGCAATTGAGGTTCCGATGGGAGGAAGCGTTGTTCTTGATCCTAACAAAAAGCCTACGGGATTACTTCTTGAATCAGCCTCAAATCTTATTACGGCCTCTATTCCTGAAAAAACGTATGATGAATTAATATGCGGGCTGGAGCAAGCAATGAACCATGCTGTAAAAAATGGTTTAACAAGTGTCCATACAAATGATCCTTTATATCTTGGTGGTTTGAATCAGACATATAAGATGTATGATCAATTAATTAATCAAGAAAGAAAAGGATTACGGTGCAATCTCCTTATAGACTATCCATTTCTTGACCAATTGAAAGAAAGGGGGATGTATACGGGATATGGTAATGAG
>NZ_JBFUIB010000415.1:0-3332 GCF_056402095.1 Peribacillus sp. P4_C12 | reverse complement strand
ACATATTTCCTCCACTGTATCCCATATAAACGGATAGCTGTTGAGAAACTTCCAGTAATTTCGGCAAGGCAATTTTATCGATAAAATCTTCCTGATAAGCAGATTCTGTTGCCACGACATTCAAAGCAGCCAATACTTTTCCAGTCCGGTCAAATATCGGCGCCGCTACAGAACGGATACCAGGGTGAAACTCCCCGCTTGTCATCGAATATCCTTTTTGCCGAATAGTTTCCAACTGCTTCTGGAATTCCCCCGGCGCTGTAAGGGTTTTGTCTGTATAAGGAGTGAGGTTAGTGATTTGGAACATTTGCATCAAAATTTCTTTTGGCTGATAAGCCAGCAGTAATTTCCCATTGGCTAATGCGTGTGCTGGTAGTCGCAAACCAATGTTCACATTGACAGCTGATACACCTCTGATTGGGGCACTACCTACATATACCACTTCCTGACCATCCAAGATGGACAAATGACAAGATGCTCCGATTTCATCACGCAGCGTCTCCATATAGGGTTGGACAATTTCCTGGAATTTCAAGCTGTTTAAATAACTAAAACCCAATTCAAGCACTTTTGGCGTTAAACTATAACGTTTTGTATGTTCATCCTGAGACAGGTACCCAATATTTTGTAGTGTAAATAATAAACGATATGGAACCGTTCTGCTTACTCCCAGTTGTTTCGCTATTTCTGAAAGCGATAAACTCGGCTGTGATTCATTAAAAAGCTTAATGATTTCCAATCCTCTTACTAATGAATTAGCACTATACTTCTCTTTCTCTTCGCTTGCCATTCAAGTATTCCTCCCGTTGTAAATTCAATACATTTCGGTGTCGCAAAAAACTATGCAGAGGAGATACCTTCAACTATTTTAATCTTTTCTACACTGAAATAAAAAAAGATAGAGACAAACTAGAAATCTATCTTCATGCAACCATTCATCGATTAAGAAAAAGTAGAAAAATGTAATTCCCGACTTCAACATAGCTTTATCACAGATCACCTGAAACTTAGAAAGAACATGCAGTAAAATGTCCACCGTTCTCTGCAGTTTTCCTAGAAAATTTTCTTGTTTTATTTAATTCCTTTTTTGTTTTTGTAAGCATCTATTTCTGACCTACCGGTTGTTTCTGTAAAAACTCAGTGACATAATTATTGAACACTTCTGGATCTTCTTGATAGCATAAATGACCTGTATTCGGAACGATGGCAAACTCGGATTTCGGAATCAATTCATGAAAAATCTTTGATTCACTTACCGGTGTGACCTGATCCAGCTCTCCACACATAACAAGTGTCGGAACAGATATAGAAGAAAGTATCTCCATTTGGTTTAAATTAGATAAAGAGTAGGAAACAGACCGGTATCCAGGCGGTCGCACTTGCGACATAATTCGTTCTGCTTCTTTCACTACCTCAACTGGTGCATTTGGCGACACTAACGCTTTCACCCTTTTTTTCGCAAGCTCACAAGGCTTTAACGTATTTATAGAGTGTAATCTACTCTGAAGCTTTCTTTTATTTTCTTCCGGACTTACTCCGGCTGCTCCACGTGTAGCATCTGATATAATCAGCGCCTCTACCATTTCTGGAAAACGGTTCGTAAAATCGATTGCAATTGCCGATCCCATTGAATGCCCGAGTAGGTAAACTGAGTGTAGCCCCAGACTCTCCAGGAATTCTTTCAATACATCTGCAAACTGGGAAAATTCTTGAAATTCTTCTTTTGGATCGGAACTTTCACCATACCCAGGTGCGTCCCAAGCAATTACTCTAAATTCTTCCTTCATCTGACTGAGTTGATGTCCCCAAGATTGAGAGTTATTTCCCAACCCATGTAGAATAACAAGCGCTTTTCCTTCTCCAGATTCCCGATAATGAATCGAGTATTCTTCTAATTGACTAATTGGCATCCTTTAACCTCACAATCTTTTCACTTTCACTATAAATAGATTTAAATGTATATTTTTAATTAAAACATATTTCCGTATATAAAACTAATTGGGGGGCCCAGTTTTATTGTCGTAAATGAGGGAAGAACATCTTATTCCCATAGTTACAGACAACTATACAAACTTTACTAAAAATATAAATTTAATACACTGAAGGTAAAATGTTGATTTAGTATTATCTAGTAACATTTTCTACTATTTAACTAATCATTTCCAGCAATAAATATTTCATATACAAAACATTATTAATATATGAATTATAGATTTTTCTTAATTTAAATTCAATATGAATAAATCAGAATTTTTCGATTTAAGTTTAAGTAACCTTTTTGGACGCAAAAAAGTCATGTACACATTTCTAATTAGTCTCTGTTGTATCACCCAAAAAAATGGACAATACTAGTTTTTTTGTTTGGCAGTCTTAATATCAGGGCAAGTAACTTCTTCCATTCAGGATGTTAATTCTTATGTACTTCGATAAATCCCTTAAAATCTTCCTCAGTGATTTCCCTTAAATTGTTATGGTCTTTTTAAGATTTCAACCTTCTTCCTTAACAGAAGGTTTCCCTCTGCATGTTGACTAAGAAAGCACTCTTCCCCTACATCAATAGATGTTTTCTTACCTATATTCTCACGGTCCAAGAATTGCAATCCTTTCAAGTACAAATTAGAAAGACTTATTGTGCCCATGGAAATAAACCGTTTACAAATCACGTGACTTTTTACTTTTTCAAATAAAAAAAGCATCTTTATAAAAATGTTAAAATCACAAAAGTTTATTTATTCAAAAAATATAAAATTATTAAAATATTAAATTGACAATCAATTCTATTTATTTTATCGTTAAGAAAGTAAAACTTTGTTTTCCTAGCAAAACATCACCAGTGCATATCGATCAGTCAGTATTGTGAAGAAAGGCGGGATACAGCTCATTAAAGAGCAAATCAAAACTAGTACATATACAAAATTACTTTGATTAGGGCAACCGTAATTCACTTATACTCGATGGTAAGTGTTTTAAGCATGCTTAAAAATCGACAAGGAGATGGTATTATGTTAAATGGGCAAAAAAGATGGTTATATATTGCCGTTCCAATTTTTTTCTTTTGGTTTTTCGGACAAATTGATAAGGTTGGCATTTCCATCATTCAAACAGATCCAGAATTCTTGAATGCACTCGGTATGACAGGCGATGACAAAAATGCAAAGATCGGTCTTCTTTCTTTTGTATTCACCATTGCTTATGGAGTTTCAAATCTTTTTTGGGGCTTCATCATTGACAAATTAGGTGCCCGAAAAACAGCCATCGCCGGTTTATTCGTATGGACACTTACCATGATTGTGTCAGGCCTCGCTAATTCATATGAAATGTTTTTAGTAAGC
>NZ_JBFUIB010000414.1:0-3332 GCF_056402095.1 Peribacillus sp. P4_C12 | reverse complement strand
ATAATGGCAATCGCCTTTAACTAAATTATAATAGCGGTGTTTTTGAATATTTGAAATCATTTGAGTTGAGTCATCGCCGTCTACCTCATGCTCTATTTCTTTGCCGCCCGGAAAATAAAAACCAACTTTCAATTTCATCTTTCTCACCCTTCCCTTCATCTGGTTGAATCACTCTCTTATTTCTTATCCTTTTTAGCGTAGTAATAAACATAAATTAATGCTTATTCACTTTTTACATGATATTCTTGAAAAAATAACGAAATCAGAAGGTGATTTTAATGAAAATAAGGAAGGCTACAGAAAAAGATGTAACCGGAATAGCCTATGTACATATAAACAGTTGGCAATCGACGTATAAAGGAATCCTGCCGAATCAATATCTGGCTTCTTTGAATCTAGAAACCAGAAAAAAAAATTGGCTAAGAAATTTAAAGATGCTGCATAATGCCACTTATATAGCTGAAAATGGTGAAGGACAAATTATTGGTTTTGTAGCTGGTGGACCCGAACAAACTAATGATCCCCATATTCAAGGAGAAGTATATGCCATCTATTTATTAAAAGAGTATCAAAGACAAGGAATTGGTCGAAAAATGATTAAAACGGTTGTTGATGAACTCATAGATAAAGAACATAAAAATTTAATTATCTGGGCTTTAAAAGATAATCCTTCATGCGGTTTTTACAAAGCTCTCGGTGGTCATGTAATCGCTGAAAAAACTGTTAAAATGGCCGGAATTGAGTTAATCGAAGTAGGTTATGGATGGGATGACATTCACGAAATTCTTTTGTATTTGTAAGAAAATCATGGCAATAGGAGGTAGATTAAATTTAAAATCCCCCTCCTATCATTTCCTCAGAAGGAAATCCTCTTTTTCACTTCCCAAAAAATAAAGCCGGTGTAATGGTCTTGTCATTGTGACGTAAAGTAGTTTAATATCGAGTTCATTCTTCCGACTATAAATTTCCTCCAGAGATATCGCAAAGACTACATCGAATTCTAGACCTTTCGCTTGATATGAGGGTACAATTAACGTTTTATCTTTCGGAATAATTCCTGTTTCATCTACTAAATGGAAGCCATTATGACATCTACTCAATTTCTCGTTTGCTAGCTTACAATCTTTCATCGTTTTGGCAATAACGGCAAACGTTTTGAAATCTTCTCCTTTTAATTCTTCGATATGTTTAATCAACTCTTCTCCCCAATCATCCTTATCGATAGAAATGAATTCTGGTTCTGTCCCATGGCGGACTACAGGCTCAACTTCTGGGAAATCATATGGTAACAATTGAAGAATTTGATTAGCCTGCTTCATTATTTCAACAGTCGTTCTGTAGCTTTTTTGTAGTTCTGTGTATGTCGCCCTTGGAAAAATACGACGATGGACCTCTTCCCATGTTTGAAGGCCTCGGTATGAGTGGATACCTTGAGCAAGATCACCTACAAGAGTGAACATATCAGTATCTACTGCCGTTTTTAGCGCCTGCAATTGCATGAAGCTATAATCCTGCGCTTCATCTATGACGACATTTTTTGCTTTGTTATCTTTATCCACACCAAAAAGTAGCTCCTGTAAATATAATAATGCACCCAAGTCCTCCAATTCATAACTTTTTTCATGAATTAACTTTTGATTATAATTACATAAAGCACATGCATCTTCACGACTAAGTTTACCGCTACTGTACGAGGCCAGTTGCTCAGGATCTTGGTACAATTCCTGATAGTATTGAAGAAGGTTTTTATTTTTGAAATGCTTAAAATAGCCTTTTACAGAGGAACGGATTGCTTTTTTAATCTGTCCGATCCGTTCCTCCTTTTTATCGTGACATTTTGTTACAAATTCCTTGCGTATTACTGGATCAATATTCTTATAGAGGGCCTTTTCTATTTTGACGTCATAAAAATCCGTTACTCGTTCAAGCATTTTTTTCTTTTTCAGCTTCACTTCATTTTGTAAAATGGCCTTTAGCTTGTCGAGTCTGCTGTATAATGGTAAATACCAATAATCCTCTTCCAGTAGCCTAATGAACTTTTTTGCAGAATAGAGGCGATATTTGTCACAATAAAAATCTTCTTCCGGATGAAAACTCCTGAAAATATCCTTCACATATTCGTCCAAAATTAATTTAAATAATGGAGAACCCTTAAATCCAGATATCCAGATCGCTGCTTTTGTTTCTTCATCATCCCTTTCCAACAATCGTGTCAATTTATTATCTGCTACTRACTTCAGTTGCTTTCCGATTGCTACCTGAACATACTCGGCGAATGTGAATTGTTTTACTTTTTCAACACCTAATTCCGGCAATGCTTCAGAAATGTAATCAATGAATACCCGGCTCGGGGCAAGAATCATCAACTGGCGTGGGTCAAACAAGTCTTTATAATGGTATATAAAATAAGAAATCCTATGTAAGGCTATTGTTGTTTTACCACTGCCCGCAGCCCCCTGAACAATGATTGGTTTATTTAAATCAGCACGAATAATTTTATTTTGTTCTTCCTGTATCGTGGTAATGATATCGGTCAAACGATTGCTCGAACTTTTGGAAAGGGATTCCTGTAATAATTCATCCGTTGTTGTTAAATCAATGTCCCTGACCTCTTCTAGCTCACCATCTTCTATCATTAACTGCCTCTTTAAAGTGATGTTCCCGCTAAATGTTTCCCCTTCTGCTTCATATTCAATTTCACCAATCCGACCCTCGTAATAAAGATTAGCTATTGGAGATCTCCAATCGACGATAATCTGTTCCTGGCTTTCCCTCTGATAAAGGGAAGTTTTCCCGAAATAAAGTACTTCGCCTAGATCACCATCATTTCGTTCAAAATCAACTCTTGCAAAATAAGGCTTTTTGCTTGCCTTGCGTAAGCTTTCCAGTTCAGATCTAGACATTTCAAAAAAGTTGGCAGTTGTCAACAACTGAGAATATAAGCCCGACTCAGACCAATCCGCATCACCAAAAGCCTCTTGCATATTCCGTTGAAATTGATCTTTGCTGGTTTCTGATGTTTTGATGACTACATCTATATAGCGCTTAGTGAAATCCAACCTCTGACGTTCTTGTTCAAAATCAGGATGTCTTACCAAAAGAACCATTCTCCTTCCTACTTTTGATTGATTAAACGGGAGAAAAAATACCGATACAACGATGAAATGGACATTTATACTATCAGAAAACCAATGGGTTGACAAATCCCTTATCATAGATTTATTTTACAAAACAAAAATTCCAGAATATTACCCAATATTTGAAGGATAAATGATATATTCCTGATTGAATTTTGTTTTTATATGTTGCCTTATGAAAGAGCATCTAAATGC
>NZ_JBFUIB010000413.1:0-3355 GCF_056402095.1 Peribacillus sp. P4_C12 | reverse complement strand
GAATTACTCGACGTGAAGGACGAATTAATTCAGCGAAGGTCGGAATACTCGAAGTGAAGGACGAATTAAATCCACGAAGGACGAATTCCTCGACGAGAAGGACGAATAAAATCCGCGAAGGTCGAATTACTCGACATGAAGGACGAATTTCCTCAAAAAAGAAGAGGCTGATCCCAACGGATCGGCCTCTTCTTAAATTATGAACGAGCATATACGGCAGCATTCATGCCGGCTAGTCTTCCGGTTACTAATGCTGATGTGATGTTATAGCCGCCTGTGTATCCGTGTATATCCAAAATTTCACCGCAGAAATATAGTCCGTCCATTAGTTTGGAGGCCATTTCCTTTGGATGGATTTCTTTTACGGATACGCCGCCGCCTGTGACGAAGGCTTTTTCAAGCGGCTGGGTGCCATGTACTCCAAATTGGAAGTCCTTACATAGTTCGGCGAAGCGGCGAATTTTTTCATTGGATATCGTCGCTCCCTGTTCCTGAAGGTCGATGCCGCTCCGCTCAAGTAAGAAGTGTAGATAGCGTTCCGGAACCAGGCCTTTTAATGTATTCTTTATAGCCTTTTTCGGCTCAGCTTTGATTTCTTTCATGATGTCCTGGAAGACTTCTTCCTTGTTTTGATCCGGAAGGGCATCGAGTTTCATTGTAACTTCGGATAGGTTCCATTTTTTCATCGCTTTCACGACAAATTGACTGCACCTTAGAACCGCTGGACCAGAGACACCAAAATGGGTGAATAGCATATCCATCTTGTGTGTAATCAGAGCCTTGCCTTTTGGGTTCAGCACACTCAATGAAACATCCCGAAGTGCGAGCCCTTGAAGCGTTCGATCTTTTATGAATGTTTCATGGCTAAGTACAGGTACCTCAGTCGGGAAGAGGTCGGTTATCGTATGGCCCGCCTTTTTTGCCCAAGCGTAGCCGTCACCAGTTGAGCCGGTGTGAGGGACTGATTTTCCACCGACTGCAATCACGACCGCATTTGTGTCAAATGTCTGTCCATCTTTTAACCGAACTCCGCTTGTTTTTCCATTTTCATAGAGAACCTCAGCAACTGGAGAGTTCTTGTAAATGGTTACCTTCAAATTCGAAAGGCGTGTCAAAAGTGCATCTACGACACTTTGCGCCTTATCGTTGACCGGGAACATCCGGCCATGATCCTCTTCTTTTAGAGCCACACCTAATTTTTCAAAGAACTGAATAATGTCTTCGTTATTAAATTCTGAGAAAGCACTGTATAAAAATCGCCCGTTTCCAGGGATATGCTGAATGATTTCATCGATTGAGAGCCTGTTCGTCACGTTGCAGCGTCCGCCGCCAGAGATCGCAAGTTTCCTTCCAAGCTTCTCGCCTTTATCCACTAACAATACATGTGACCCTTTTTCTCCGGCTGCAATTGCTGCCATCAATCCGGAAGGACCGCCGCCAATTACCACTACATCATATTTCAAATTGATCACCACTTTATCTTTTTCAGTCACTCCATTATATAGCAAGACCCTGTCAGATTGCGAACGTAGGAAAAAAGGAATTATTTGTTTGTGTATTATCTTAGAAAACGATAAACTTGAGAGTAGTTTTCTATAGAAAAATTACATTATTATGATAAGATAAAGAGCGTGTGAAACGTAACTGACAGAGGCAGGAAGGGATTAGATGTCATCTAAGTTTTTAAAAGGGGCTTTTATATTAACGCTGGGAGCGATCATTTCCAAGATACTTGGTTTATTTTACGTTATCCCATTTGAACATATGGTTGGGAATAAAGGGGCTACCCTCTATCAATATGGGTACGTTCCATATACCATTTTCATTAGCTTTGCAACGGCAGGCATGCCGCTTGCTGTTTCTAAATTCATTTCGAAGTATAATGCGCTCGAGGAGTACGCCGTCGGTGAGAAGTTATTTAAATCGAGCCTGAAATTAATGGTTGTCACCGGTTTTCTCGCTTTTTTGATTCTCTATACGATGGCCCCGCTGTTTACTGGAGTCTTTGGGGTCAGGCAGGAAGATGTCAAGGATGTCACGGAGATCATACGGGCAGTCAGCTTCGCCTTGATTTTTGTACCGTTCATGAGCATCATCCGCGGCTTTTTTCAAGGTCATGAAGCGATGGAACCAACGGCCATATCTCAGGTTATCGAACAAATTGTCCGCATCGTGTTCCTTTTGGCTGGTGTGTATGTTGTTTTGAATGTCCTGGATGGAGAGTTAGTGAGAGCCATCCAAGTAGCTACGTTCGCGGCGACGGTAGGGGCTGTCGGCGGTTTAGTGGTGTTATTTTGGTATTGGAAAAAACAAAAACCCCATTTGGACAGCTTGATGAAGAAAGACCGGGGGACGATGGAAATTTCCCTGAAGGAGATCTATAAAGAAATATTTCTTTCGTCGATTCCTTTCATATTTGTCGGAATCGCGATGCCATTGTTTCAGTTTGCAGACTTGTTGTCTTTTAATAAAGCGATGGCATCCATCGGATTACAGCATGTCGCAGAAGATGCTCTTGGAGTTTTGAATGTATATGCCCAAAAGCTTGTCTTGATTCCGATGACGCTTGCAACCGGGTTTTCAATGGCGCTTCTTCCCTCGGTGACGAAGGCATATGTAAGCGAGGATTCGGAAGAGTTAAACCGCCAGCTGAACCAAGCCTTCCAAATTTTGTTGTTCATTACGATTCCAGCGGTCGTTGGCATGTCGGTGCTAGCCGATCCAATCTATAGTGCCTTTTACAGTCATGATCCACTTGGAATCAGTGTCCTGAAGGCATATGCGCCAGTTTCGATTTTATTTGCGCTTTTTTCCGTTTCGGCGGCCATTTTACAAGGCATCAATCAGCAAAAATATACGGTGCTCAGCCTGCTTGTTGGCTTTTTAATCAAATTGAGCTTGAATATCCCGATGATCAAGTTGTTTGAAACGGAAGGATCCGTTTATGCCACGGCATTCGGCTACTTGGCTGCTGTGCTGCTGAATTTGTATGTCATTACCTACTTTACTGGATATCGTTACGGCCTTACTATCAGAAGGACTGTGCTGATCACAGTGTTTTCAACGATAATGGGACTGGCTGCATGGGGCATGTTCAGTTTATTATCGCTGTGGCTTACAACGGAAGGGCGATTCCAGGCGATTTTGATTTGTGCGGTTAGTGCGATTTTTGGAGCCCTCATTTATGCGGCGCTTTCCTTGAAAAGCAAGCTTGCACATCGCTTATTCGGTAGTCGGATCGACAGGTTAAAGCAGAAATTGGGATTATAAGATAGAAGTTTACGGTGGAAAATAAAGGGTATTATGAATGAAGTAATCCCTGATTAAAATATATTGGCCTTGCCTGTCATAAAAG
>NZ_JBFUIB010000412.1:0-3361 GCF_056402095.1 Peribacillus sp. P4_C12 | reverse complement strand
CCTTAAAGGAACTCCCAGTGTTCATTGATCTTAAGGGGAAACAAAAAGAATTTTTCCCACAAATCAAAGCTGTTGCGGATCTGCAAAAAGCCCAGTTGAAAGGTGTGCTGGCAGAGGATCCAATTGCAGAATGGCTTATTGGTGGTCAGCTCCCAGAAGATACAGACCAATATTTTGCTGAATGGATAAAAACAGTTCAAGATTATCAAAAAGTTGGACCAAATTTAAAGACAGTTCTGGTTAATACTGCTGTATTCCATAACGGCGGGGCCAATGCTGTTCAAGAGATTGCTTACGGATTGGCCGTAGCTGTCCAATATATATTGGAAGGTCAAAAACAAGGGCTTTCTATATCTGAGATTACAGAAAAAATCGTATTTTCTTTTGCAGTTGACTCCAATTACTTTATGTCAATTGCGAAGCTGAGAGCGGCTAGGCGACTTTGGGCTGGTCTTGCTGAAGCCTTTGATACAGCTCCACATCATTTTAAAATGGCAATACATGCTGTAACGTCCGAATTGACAGAAACCCTATATGATCAGCACGTCAACATTCTTCGTACCACCAATCAAGCTTTTGCTGCTGCGATTGGAGGAATTCAATATTTACAAATTCATCCATTTAATCATGCATTCGGGGAATCTGATGATTTTTCAGAAAGAATCGCACGAAATACACACTTGATATTAAAAGAAGAAACAAATATTACGACAGTGGTCGATCCTGCAGGCGGTTCTTGGTATGTAGAGCAATTGACAGATGAACTGGCTGAAAAAGCGTGGATGAAGTTCCTTGAAATTGATACAGCTGGTGGAATTTTTGAAGCAATTAAGCACGGCTCCTTACAGGCGGATTTAGTTGAAGTTTACCAAGGAAGAATTCAAAATGCTGCATTAAGAAAAGAAAGTATTATCGGAACGAATGTATATCCGAATCCCGCAGATAAGATCAAAACTCCAACACAAGAAAAACAGGAGTCATATATGGTTGTTGAGAAGGCAGTGGAGATTACACCAATTACGTTGGAGCGCATTTCAGTCCAATTCGAACAGTTAAGATTACGGAGTGAAACTTTTAAACAAAGTAGTGGAGAAGCCCCGAGAATCGGATTAATTAATTTAAAAGAACTTAAATCCTACAAACCTCGTGCTGATTTTGTTAAGGGGCTAGTTGCAKCAGGGGGCATTGAAACAGTAGAAAGTGCAGGCTGTCAATCAATCCAGGATGCTGTCAATTACGTAGCATCAACAAAACTTCCCATCTATTGTGTTTGTGGCAGTGATAATGACTRCTCGGAATTAGCAAAAACGACAATCAAAGAAATTAAAAAGCAGTTCCCTGAAATTAATCTTTATATAGCCGGTAAGCAGACAGAAGAATTGGAAATCTCACTAAGTGAAGCCGGAGTTAAAGAATTTATCCATGTTAAAACGAATGCTGTAGCAATTTTGATAGAATTACTGCAAGCGCTAGGGGTGAACTAAGATGAAAAAACCGAATTTTTCTACCATAAATCCTGCTAAGGCTGAGATAAAAGGAACGGTTGAAGCATGGAGAAAAGAAGCCGAGATAGCAGTTGAACAAAATATTGACGACCTTTTGTTTGAAACGAATGAACAAATAAGGGTTAAACCGCTTTATGTCAAAGAAGATAATCACAAGTTGGAGCATATGGAAAGTGTGCCAGGTATTGCTCCGTTTACAAGAGGGCCATATCCTTCCATGTACGTTAATCGCCCTTGGACCGTCCGGCAGTATGCAGGCTTTTCGACAGCTGAGGAATCCAATGCGTTTTACCGACGTAATCTAGCGATGGGGCAAAAGGGTCTCTCAGTAGCCTTCGATTTAGCTACTCACCGTGGCTATGACTCAGACCATCCGCGTGTTGTCGGTGATGTTGGAAAAGCGGGAGTTGCAATTGACTCCATTCTTGATATGAAAATCTTGTTCGACGGAATTCCGCTTGATCAAATGTCAGTATCGATGACGATGAATGGTGCGGTATTACCTATTCTGGCTTTTTATATTGTGACAGCTGAAGAGCAAGGGGTTACACAGGATAAACTTTCAGGTACGATTCAAAATGACATTTTAAAGGAATATATGGTTCGGAATACGTATATCTATCCACCTGAGATGTCGATGAAAATTATAGCTGATATTTTTGAGTATACATCCAAATATATGCCTAAATTTAATTCMATCTCTATATCCGGTTATCATTTGCAAGAAGCAGGTGCTCCGGCGGACATCGAGCTCGCCTATACGTTGGCTGATGGACTTGAGTATGCACGTACTGGAATGAAAGCCGGAATCGATATCGATAAATTTGCACCACGTCTTTCGTTCTTCTGGGCTGTAGGAATGAACTACTTCATGGAAGTAGCGAAAATGAGGGCGGGTCGTTTTATTTGGTCAAAACTAATGAAACAATTTGAACCGAAAAATAAAAAAGCAATGGCATTAAGAACCCATTCTCAAACCTCAGGATGGAGCCTTTCTGAGCAGGATCCGTTTAACAATGTCGCACGGACTTTGATTGAAGCACATGCAGCTGCACTTGGTCATACACAATCCCTGCATACGAACGCATTAGATGAGGCGATTGCATTGCCAACTGATTTCTCGGCTCGTATTGCTCGTAATACACAGCTTTACCTGCAGGAGGAAACAGGAATTACAAAGGTTATCGATCCATGGGCGGGTTCATATTACGTTGAGTCGCTCACTAATGAATTAATTGAACGGGCTTGGGCTCACATTGAAGAAATCGAAGGACTTGGCGGGATGGCTAAGGCAATTGAAACTGGTCTTCCAAAAATGAGAATCGAAGAAGCGGCAGCGAAACGTCAGGCTAAAATTGACTCTCAAGATGAAACAATCGTTGGCGTCAATAAATATCGTCTGAAAAAAGAAGATCCGATTGAAATACTGGAAATTGATAATACGGCAGTTCGCGAAAGTCAGCTAAAGCGTTTGAGCGAATTAAAAGCGAACCGTGATCAGGCTATGGTCGATGAAGCTCTTCAAGCGCTAACTCTGGCTGCTAGAACAGGTGAAGGCAACATGCTTGAATTAGCTGTGCAGGCTACCCGCGTCCGGGCTTCACTTGGTGAAATTTCTGATGCTATCGAAGACGTGGCTGGACGTCACAAAGCAACAATCCGTTCTATCAGTGGCGTATATAGCTCTGCTTATTCAAAAGAAACAGAGATTGAGGAAGTCGTCCAAATGACAGAAGAATTCCTTGAAAATGAAGGAAGAAGACCACGTTTGCTGATGGCTAAAATGGGTCAGGACGGACATGACCGTGGAGCGAAAGTAGTCGGAACAGGTTTTGCTGATTTAGGCTATGATGTTG
>NZ_JBFUIB010000411.1:0-3364 GCF_056402095.1 Peribacillus sp. P4_C12 | reverse complement strand
GCGTTAGATTGGTGAGCTACTTAATAAAAATGAGATGAGGAGATTAGAATGGCAAAGATGAAGAATGAGACACATTACAAAGTTTTGATTGTAGGAGGGGGCAGTGCCGGAATTACGGTTGCAGCCCGTCTCCTGCGTGAATCTCGCACTCTGAGCGGAAACATTGCCATCATTGACCCTGCGACGAAACATTATTATCAGCCATTATGGACACTTGTGGGAGCTGGCGAAGCTGACAAAACTGTGACACAAAGGGAGGAAGCATCCGTTATTCCGAGCGGAGCCGTGTGGGTACAGGATGCGATAACCACATTTCAGCCAGATGAAAATGCTGTTGTAACAGCATCCGGAAAGAAACTGTACTACGAATATCTAGTTGTGGCTGCCGGGATTCAAATTAACTGGCATGAAATCAAGGGGTTAAAAGAGAGTATTGGAAAGAATGGGKTATGTAGTAATTACTCTTATGATTATGTTGATAGCACTTGGGAGGCGATCAGAAACTTCAAGGGGGGAACTTCCATTTTTACCAATCCGAACACGCCGGTAAAATGCGGTGGAGCTCCTCAAAAAATTATGTATTTGGCAGAAGATTATTTCAGAAAATCAGGAGTTCGCCCGCAATCTTCGGTTATTTTTGTTTCAGGCAGCCCATCCATATTCAATGTAAAAAAATATGAACAGGCACTAAATAAAATAATTGAACGGAAAGAAATCGAGACATGTTTTATGCATCATCTCATTGAAATTGATGGTGACAAGAAACGAGCGACATTTGAAAATCTGAACACAAAAGAGCGTGTGGATATGCAATATGACATGATTCATGTGGTACCACCGATGAGCGCCCCTGATTTTATCAAGAATAGTTCCCTCGCAGCTAGTAATGGTTGGCTGAATGTAGATAAATATACGCTGCAGCATGAACACTTTGACAATATATTTGGCATAGGGGATTGCACAAACTTGCCTACTTCAAAAACAGGAGCTGCAATTCGCAAACAAGCGCCCGTGCTTGTGCAAAATTTACTTCATCGGATGCGTGCCAAACAAATGGTTCATAAATATGACGGCTATACATCATGTCCACTTGTTACTGGATACGGGCGGCTTATACTGGCTGAATTCAATTATGATTTACAGCCGCAAGAAACTTTTCCTATCGATCAATCCCGTGAGAGGTTCAGTATGTATGTATTGAAGAAAAACTTGCTTCCCGTTATGTATTGGAACGGGATGCTTAAAGGTATGATGTAAAAACATTTCTGATAGGCATAACAAAACAAAAGTAAGCAAGGCCCTTAAAAGGAGGATGATTTATGCTACTCAAGTATTTTTATGATGAGAAACTGGCTCAAGCTTCATACCTTGTGGGATGTCAGGCTACTGGCGAAGCGATCATTGTTGATCCGTCACGTAATATAGAAGCTTACTTAAAAGCGGCAAGAGCACATGGTGTGCGGATCGTGGGTGTAACGGAAACACACATCCATGCGGATTTTTTGTCTGGTTCAAAGGAGCTAGCTTCAAGGCTTGGGGCCACATTGTATTTGTCTGATGAAGGAGGGGCGGACTGGAAATATGAGTACGCAACTGAATATCAACACTGCTTTCTAAGAAATGGAGATGTATTTTCCATTGGAAATATCAATTTTGAGGTGGTACATACACCAGGACACACACCTGAACATATATCGCTGCTCGTAACAGATGGGGGTGCATCTACCAAGGATCCACTCGGCATATTTACCGGAGATTTTGTATTTGTCGGTGATGTGGGGCGTCCCGACTTATTAGAAAAAGCCGCAGGGGTGCACGGGTCCTCGGAAAAAATGGCACGCATGATGTATCGGTCTTTACAGCAGTTTAAAAACCTTCCTGACTATCTGCAAGTATGGCCGGGGCATGGAGCGGGCAGTGCCTGTGGAAAAGCGCTAGGTGCAATCCCGTCGTCAACCATTGGATATGAAAAACGGACAAATTGGGCACTGCAATATGATAATGAGGATCGCTTTATAGAAGCGCTGTTGGCTGGACAGCCGGAGGCACCCCCTTATTTTTCAATGATGAAGCGGTTGAATAAAGAGGGATCGCAGCAAATTCGAAGTATAGCAGCACCACTTTGTATGGAGGTTTCAATAGATATTGTGCAGGAATGGACGGAACAGGGAATTGTCATTGATACACGTTCGGCCAGTGAATTTGCCACCAAGCATATACGAGGGGTAATTAATATCCCTTATAACAAATCATTTGTAACTTGGGCGGGATGGCTGTTGGATTATGACCGACCTATATATCTTCTGGCATGCAATGCTGATGTGGCAGATATGATAAATGATCTCCAGTCCATTGGTTTGGATCGCGTCGTTGCAACAATGGAACCATATATCATTGAGCAGGAAGGAGAATCTGATTCACGTGTTATGAAGTATGAAGAAGTGACAATGGACCAGATAGATGGCTCTATTCAAACAGAACGCATATATGTGCTTGATGTCCGAAGCTCGGGCGAATGGGAGGAAGGCCATATTCCGCAGGCGAAGCATGTGATGCTTGGTCATTTACAGGAACAGGCACACAAAATTCCGCATGATAAACCAATTTTGGTTTATTGTAAAACCGGCGGAAGATCAGCCATCGCTGCAAGCCTTCTACAAGTTCATGGTTTTAAAGAAGTACAAAGCCTTGTAGGTGGTTATGAGGAATGGAATAAACAGAAGAAGTTACGACCCACCAGAGATGCTAAATGAAATCTTTGAATTTTATCATCTATGCGAAAATACTTACCATAATTGCAAATGTAGTAATGCTTAGGATGAAAGGGTTTTTAAATAATGACCGCGGCATTAGGGGATTCAACCAAGAACCTCTATAAAAATAAGGAGATTTTATAAGTGAAATGAGTTGGCATGACAATTGCTTATATAAATTAGTAATGAGGCATAGTGCAAACAAACATAAGAAGGAGAGATACTCGATGAAATATAATTTTGACCAAGAAATCTGTCGACTGGGTACAGCTTGCGAAAAGTGGGATGATCTAGAAAATCATTTTGGCGTAAAGGATGTTATACCGATGTGGGTGGCCGATATGGATTTTCAGTCTCCACAACCTATCATCGAAGCATTAAAACAACGTGTGGAGCATGGTGTATATGGCTACACGCTTAGACCGGACTCGTATATGGAATCCATTGTTGGTTGGCTAAAAAGAAGACATCGATGGTCCATTGAGAAAGAATGGATTACCCACAGCCCAGGAGTGATTCCAGCCCTATCGTTGGCGATTCAGTCCTTCACGCAGGCGGGTGACAAAATAATTATCCAACCTCCTGTATACCATCATTTTGCCCGGGTGATC
>NZ_JBFUIB010000410.1:0-3366 GCF_056402095.1 Peribacillus sp. P4_C12 | reverse complement strand
CCTAGAACAGGTGTAGGTGGCGGAATCATCCATAATGGGCAAATCGTCCATGGTACAAGTGGGGCGGCGGGCGAAATCGGACATATAACCGTTGTAACAGATGGTGGAGCTCCATGCAATTGCGGGAAAACGGGTTGTTTGGAAACGGTTGCTTCAGCAACAGGAATCGTCCGACTGGCTTTAGAGGCTTTGCACAATTCCGAGCAAATGTCCCTTCTTCAGCAGAAAATCAACGAGGGAATTATGCTCTCTTCTAAATTGTTATTCCAATGTGCAAATGCAGGTGATCCTCTATCTAAAGCTGTGGTAGATAAGGTATGCAATTACTTAGGGTTAGCCTTATCACATGTTGGGAATGTTATGAATCCAGATAAAATCGTTATTGGTGGAGGCGTTTCACAAGCGGGAGACATTCTGCTCGCCAATGTCCGTTCGGCATTTGAAAAATATTCATTTAAGCGGGTTTGTAAATCAACGAAAATTAGCCTTGCAACACTAGGCAATGATGCAGGGGTAATTGGAGCAGCTTGGCTTATTAAAAATCAATTAAATCCATGATTCTTTCCTTATAACCCTGTACAAACAGGGTTATAAGGTTAATTAATGTAATTTTCAAAAAAAAGTTTGTGCATCTAACAAATTGTAAGGCTTCATCTCAGTTAGGAAGTTCAATTTTTCTACTAACTATCAGTTGTAAGTGAACAATGAATCGTGATGGAAAGTGCTTTGTTGTTTGGAAGTAAAAGATTATAGCTCCAACGCTTTTTTTATTAGGAGGGACCAGATTGAAAAGGGACTTCAAGAATCAGAAATATTCGTTATTTTGGGTTGTGTTTTTATCACTTTGGCTTAAAACATACATCGCTTATAAAACAAGTTTTGAGATAGATATTGAAAATTGGGTTCAGGAAATCATATTATTCATTAATCCGGTCAGCTTCCTTTTACTTGCTCTTGGCGTAAATATTTTTTTGAAAGAAACCAGACGAACAGCCTATTTGTTGACCATGAGTTTTTTAATTACCTTAGTACTGTTTGCCAACCTTGTTTTTTTTCGCTTTTTTAATGATTTTTTAACCATTCCAGTGCTTTTTCAGACGAGCAATATGAGCGACCTTGGAAGCAGTGTTCATGAACTGATTAATGCGAGTGACCTTTTGTATTTTGTTGATCTTCTTTTCTTGATAATACTTTTAAAATACAAACCGAAATTATTCTTTAATCGAGCGAATAATCTGCAGGATCGAAAATTCTATTTACTAATGACGATAGGAATTACGTTTTTTAACCTAGCGTTAGCAGAAGCGGAGCGTCCTGAACTCCTTACTCGTACTTTTGACCGTGAAATCCTCGTTAAAAACATCGGTACGTACCATTACCACCTGTATGATGCCATATTACAGACAAAATCATCGGCTCAGCGTGCTTTAGCAGATGGCAGTGAATTGACTGAGATTGAAAATTATGTTCGCGCCAATCAAAAAGCAGAGAATGATGACTTCTATGGGCTTGCCAAAGGAAAAAATGTGATTCTTGTATCATTGGAATCCACCCAGAGCTTTGTCATCAATAAAACCGTGAATGGTGAAGAAATCACCCCGTTTTTGAATAAATTTATTAAAGAGAGCTATTACTTTGATAACTTTTATCACCAAACTGGTCAAGGAAAAACGTCCGATTCCGAGTTCATTATTGAAAATTCTCTCTATCCATTAGGAAGAGGCGCAGTATTTTTTACACATGCCCAGAATGAATATAAGGCTACTCCTGAAATATTAAAGGAAAATGGCTACTATACAGCTTCCTTGCATGCCAATAACAAAAGTTTTTGGAATCGTGATTTGATGTATGAATCTCTTGGATACCAGCGTTTTTATAATAGTGATGATTATAAGGTTTCAGAAAAAAATTCGGTCAATTGGGGTTTGAATGATAAGTCATTTTTCCAGCAATCAATTGCTCACTTAAAGGGAATGCCGGAGCCTTTTTATGCAAAGTTCATAACTTTAACCAATCATTTCCCATTTACTTTGAATGAAGAAGACAGGACATTGGAAGAATACAATTCTAATTCCAAAACATTGAATCAATATTTTCCGACTGTCCGTTATACTGACGAAGCGTTAGAACAATTTATCACGGATTTGAAACGTGACGGTTTATATGAAGATTCTATTATTGTATTATATGGCGACCATTATGGAATTTCGGAAAATCACAACTCAGCGATGAGCCAGTTCCTTGGGAAGGAGATCACTCCGTTCGAATCCATTCAACTTCAGCGTGTCCCATTGATCGTTCATATTCCTGGGGAGAAGGGACAAACCATTTCCACCGTTTCTGGGCAGATTGATGTAAGGCCTACTCTCCTTCATTTACTGGGTATTGAAAATGATGATTATATCGAATTCGGAAAAGACTTATTTTCTAAGGAGAAAATTGATTTTACCGTTCTTCGCGATAGCAGCTTCATCATGAAGAATTATCTCTATACTATGGATACCTGCTATGATAAAAAAACCGGAGAGCCTACGGAAAAGGAATCATGTGAAAGGTATTTGGAAAAGGCAAAGCAAGAGCTTGAATACTCAGACAAAATCATATACGGAGATTTGCTTCGATTTTATGAGCATTGATGTAAGGAACCTGGTGAAAACCAGGTTTTTTGTTTTTCTAAAGATAATTCAACTGGAATTCAGGATAACTGCATCCTATTATAAAACGCTGGGGATTGGTGAACATCTTTCGGCTTTTCGTTTCATAAAGATTAAACAATGAAAGGGGCGAAGGCTATGAGAGTTGTGAGCAGAAGCGGTGATAGGTTGGCGTATTACAGTGATTTGTTTCAAATCCCAAAAGAATTAATTGAAGATGCCAATCCCGATATTCATGAAGGGATTTTGCCAGAAGGCCTGGATGTGGAAATTCCGGGTTTCATTCTTCAGAAGGAAACCCGGCTAGATATCGATTTAGCAGCTATTGCTTTACAATATCAACTGCCTATTGATGCGTTATTAATGGTAAATCATGYTGAACAAAGACCATTTTCTGTACCCGTTCGAATCATGGAACCTCTCCTTGTCACAGAAAAGCTCTATGATTATCAGTCGCTTCTTGATGACCTAGAAATTTTATCTTTTCATTACCCTTTTATAAAAGTTGAATCGATTGGTGTGAGTGTGTTAGGGAAAGAGCTCCTTGAAGTAAGAATAGGTAAAGGTGATAAGGTTATTCATTACAACGGTTCTTTTCATGCAAATGAATGGATTACATCGGCGGTCTTGATGAAATGGTTGAATGATTTGCTACTTTCAGTTACGAATGGTAGTTCTCTTTGCGGAATGGATTGCCTGCCCTTCTATAGAG
>NZ_JBFUIB010000409.1:0-3388 GCF_056402095.1 Peribacillus sp. P4_C12 | reverse complement strand
ATACCAGGCAGTGTAAGGACCGCGTTCATCCAATCAAACACTAATAGCGTCAAGAAAATGTAGATGCTTAAAGTGACGACTGCAATGAATCCTGGGAAGYGGTAATACACAAGCATAAAGATAAAAACAAGTGCAATTCCGATGATTCCTGCAAAAATAGTATCATTTAGTGCACCTGCACCAAATTGGGCACCTACAGAAGTGGAGTACTTTTCTTTTAAATCTACAGGCAGGGCACCTGCATCCAGAAGGTCTGCAAGCTCTTTCGCTTCTTCCACCGTAAATTGACCGGTAATATACACCTTCTTCGTATTAAAAACTTCACTGACAGCTGGAGCTGAAATCATATTGTCTTGTGAAGCTGTATCTTTAATGGAATCTTTTCCTTCCTCGAAATCCAACCAGATTGCAAGTACATTCGTCGGGCTTTCCATTGAGGAAATTTTTTGAGTGATTTCTTTAAACTTATTCACGTCTTTCAGCGTGACTTCAACAACCGGTTTATTATCTTGGAACGTTTGTTTCGCGCCGCCTTCTTTCAGGTCTGCACCGGTCATCATTTCCTTATCGTTGTAATCACGGAACGATAATTTCGCTTGAGTCGAAAGGATTTCCCGAGCGTTGTTTTGGTCTTTAACACCGGCTAATTGAACGCGGATCCGGTCTTTACCTTCGATTTGAATATTAGGTTCACTTACACCTAATACATTGACACGCCGCTCAAGTGAGCTTACTGTAGCCCTCAAAACTTCCGGAGTGATCTTTTCCCCAGATAGCGGTTTTACTTCATATAACACTTCAAAACCGCCTTGAAGATCAAGACCCAGCTTGATATCCTTTAGGATTCCTTTTGAAGTCGTTCCCATCGCTGCGAAAATCAAAAGTACGATTAGAAAAAACGCAACGATTCTGCTTCTTTTTACCATTATGTAGTAGGCCCCTTTCTATAATACGCCTGTTCATGGAGTTTCAAAAACTGTCATTTTTTTCGTTTTATAAGGTTGCATTCTCTTCAAATCGTTAGAAAAAAGACACCGCTCTCCATACTCTTTTTCCAAAAAAAAGCATAACCATATCTATTATGATTCATTTACAAACGGCTGTCAATTTAAGTATTTCGCAGTTTTATTCTTTCAAAAGTTCTTTAAGCTCCTCTTCAGAAAGCGGTTCAAAAAGATTGGGTGATTTATAAGCTTCGACCATTTGAAAGGTCATGAACTGGTTGCTCGAAAATGTCACAATGTCGGCTACGAGTTCGTGAAGGTGAATGTTTTCCTGAGGCCGCTTCCATTTGTTCTTGGTTAAGGTTGCCCATATATCTTCCTCTGTAATAGCATTCAATCCAACCATTTGGAATTCCTCACGTTTGCTCTTCAAGAATGGACGTACCTTTACATAATAACGTTGATATGGGTGATTCTTTTTCGTCATCACTTTGCCTCCAGTAAAAATGATTCTCAATTGAATGCGCATTTTCTAAGAAGGAAATTCGATCATTTGTAAGAACGCAAACACTTTTGTCATGCTTTGTCCAAGTACAAGCATATAGATAATTGTATAGCATAACCGCTTTTTTGAGAAGGCAGGGAGGGAGTTCAATGTCTAAGTTTTTAAAAGGGACGCTGATTTTATTAATCGCAAGCCTGATAACAAGGGTTCTTGGGTTCATTAACCGCATTGTCATCGCCCGTTTTATTGGCGAAGAAGGCGTTGGTTTATATATGATGGCTTTACCGACCCTATTTCTTGTCGTCAACATTACCCAGTTAGGCTTGCCAATCGCCATATCCAAATATGTGGCCGAAGCCAATGCCCGAGGTGATGAAAGGAAAATCAAGAAAATCCTTGTCGTCTCTTTGGCCTGTACATTTACTTTATCAATGATCTTTACTCCTGCGATGCTATTTTTTGCGCCTGTTCTATCCGAATATTTATTCACAGATGAAAGAACGGTATGGCCGCTTATGGCGATTGCCCCTATTGTTCCAATTATCGCTATTTCATCTGTCTTGCGCGGATATTTCCAAGGCAAGCAAAATATGAAGCCCTTCGCTTTCTCACAAGTTATTGAACAGGTAGCCCGTATCACTTTCATTGCCGTCCTGACAAAGGCCTTTTTGCCATACGGAATCGAATATGCCGCAGCTGGCGCAATGTTTGCCTCAATAATTGGTGAGCTTGTATCACTTGTCTACCTATTGACAAGCTTTAAATTAAAGAAACATTTTAAATTCCGGAAAGGCTTCTTCAAAAATGTCAAATCTGGGAAAGGAACATTTACTGAATTGATGGGGATTGCCCTGCCTTCAACTGGAAGCAGGATGATTGGATCAATTTCTTGGTTTTTTGAACCAATTGTGGTCGCTCAGAGTTTGCAACTTGCCGGTGTGACCGCGGCCGCAGCTACCAGTCAATACGGAGAGTTAACAGGATACGCACTGCCTTTGCTCATGCTCCCTTCTTTTGTTACGGCTTCATTAGCTACAGCCCTTGTTCCTGCAGTTAGTGAAGCAAGGACAACAGGAAACTTTTCACTCGTTGAACACAGGCTTCAGCAGGCCCTGAAAATCACCTTTATTACAGGTTGTTTAGCTGTCGTCACTCTGTTCATCTTTGCTGAACCGATTTTACAAGTCATGTATGGCTCTTCCCACGCTGCTGTTTTCATTAAATTTCTTTCACCTTTTTTCATACTCTATTATTTTCAATATCCGTTGCAGTCGATGCTTCAGGCACTGGACCTTGCAAAAGCCGCAATGTTTAACAGCCTTGCAGGAAACATTCTTAAAATTGGTGTAATCTGGCTGCTGGCATCCAAGGAAAGTTTCGGTATTATGGGGGCCGCAATCGGAATAGCGGTCGGTTCGATGCTCGTTACCTTTCTGCATTTTTCAACTGTGTTAAAAGTTGTTCCTTTTACCCTTCATTTTCGGAGTTATATGTTGGCTTTAGTTATTGCATTAATTTCCGGTTGGGGTGGTTATTATATTTATCAAGATCCACTCTCCTCTCAGTCTCTAGGAACCCGGCTGTTGCTTTCCGTTACCGTTGTGTTCCTGTTGTTCACATTTTTCATGCTCTTGACTGGCTTCATAAAAAAAGCGGACTTAATTCGAATCCCTGTAATCGGCGTGTTTTTATCAAGGTTTGCATGGAAATAGAAATAACCGAAGTATACAGCAGCTTCGGTTATTTCTTTGTTTCATTTGTATCAATGTAAAATTTGCCATCTATGTATCCGCAAATCGATATCTCTTTAACCTTTGTATCCCCGTGTTCTTTTAACTGATGCAGAAGCCAAAAATGATTTTTTCCAATTTTATTAAGATTTTCTTCCTGTACCTCTCCGTCGACTATTAGCGGATAGGGTATTGATTCACTTTCAGTC